>DYDT01000135.1 GCA_020404485.1 Rickettsia endosymbiont of Diachasma alloeum
AATACTTTATTAAAATTTTCGATGTATTTTAATAAATAATTATTAATGTGTCAATAGTTTATTAACTATTTGCGTTAAGGTAAATATAAGGTGAGTTAATTTTTAAGTTGAATTTGAAACTTAACTTAATATTGTTTTTAGGAGCGATATAAGAGAGGTAATAATACTAATCAAGAAACTAGATGATGGATATATTTCAAAACCAATAATTTAGTATTGCCATATAGTTTTTCACGCAATATTTCAACATTTCCGTCTAAAACATAATCATCTGTTTTAGCCATTTCTATGACTATTATAGCATTTACATTAAGCCAGTTATTTTTTATAAGCAGCTTTATTACTTTCGGCACTATCTTATTATGATAAGGGGGATCAACGAAGATGAGATCGAAAGCTGTATTTGCTTTTGGCAAATTTAGGACGTTAATATTGACGAAATTAACTTTGTCATGAATATTTAAGGTTTTAGCAAATTCTTCTGCTATTTTTAATGAAAATGCATCAATATCAATTAAAGTAGCAAAATCTGCTCCCCTTGATAGACTCTCAAAAGCAAGGCTACCGCTACCGGCAAATAAATCCAGCACCTTAATATTTTCATTAAATAATTTATTACCTATAAACTCACCGGAAGTTAATATGCTAAATATTGCTTCCTTGAGTTTACCGGTAGAGGGACGGTATTTTATATTTTTAGCAATAGGTATTTTCTGATTTTGAAATTTACCTGATATTATTTTTAACACTTATATAATTTTTTAGTTACTTCTCGATATTCACTCGGCTTAAGATTATCTAGTTTAAAATCACCATACTCAGTTCTAATCAGCTTATTAACTTTTAATCCAAAATGCTCGAATATTCTTCTAATTTCCCGATTTTTGCCTTCAAATAAGACTACCTCAAACCAAGCATTACTAGAGCTCTTTTTAATCAACTTTATTGATTGCGGATTATAAAATATTCCGTCAATTTCTAAGTTTTTATAATTACTTTTTAATAGAGGATCAGGATTTCCATAAGCTCTAACATGATATACTCGTTTTAACTTGCTTGAGGGTAACTCAAACTGCCGAGCTAAATCGCCATTATTGGTTAGTAATAATACACCCTCGCTATTTAGATCTAACCTACCTATCGAGATGACACGCGGTAACCCAGTTAATTGTTCGAATACAGTTTTACGAGATAGTGGATCTTTATGAGTAGTAATTAAACCAACAGGCTTGTAGTAAATCCATAGCCTTGATTTTTGAGAAGAGGTAATTAATGAACCTGATACCTCAATTTGATTCTCAATATTAACATTTGTAGCGGGCGACGTAACTGTAATGCCGTCTACTTTTACTTGTCCGTCAAGAATTAATTTTTCAGCGTCTCGCCTAGAACAAACACCTGCATTACGAATTAATTTGGCTAACCTTTGCACTTTATTATTTTTTTATGCTGAATTTAGTTTGGCTCATGATTTTGCTGCCACGCAACAAATAATCTAATTTACGGCTAGCTTATATTTTAAATTAACCAGTTTTATATGACAGTTAATACTACATTTATTGTTTGCTACCTTAGTGGAAGAAGGGTTTTTAGAGCTTTTAGCCAAGGTTTTATTAGAAGGTTTATTTACTTTAATATTTTTCAAAAACTTTTCTGTTTCAGCATGTAAATATTCTATTTTTACTTTAGCTAAACCTTGCTTTTTAAAGGCTAAAACTTCTGCTGCTTTTGCGGATACATCTATTATACGATTTGGCTTAAAAGGTCCACGATCATTAACCATTAAAATTACTGATTTATTGTTAGCTTTGTTAGTTACTTTAACTAAACATGGAAGAGGAAGAGTTTTATGAGCAGCTGTTAATAAATTTTTATTAAACATATCCCCATTAGCGGTTTTTTTACCATGGAATTTGTCGCCATCTCCACCGTACCAAGAAGCGTAGCCTGTTTCAGTAAAGCTTTTTGGAGCATTAGGCTTATAAGTTTTACCCTTTATTTTATATTGGTTACCAACCTTATAATATCCCTTATATACTAAATTATGAGGATCGTCTTTTGAGAGTTCTTTATGTGAATGCTTACGAGAACATGGTAGCTTTTTTGAATTATTACAACCACTTAAGAAAAAACAATAAAAGATTAATAAAATTAGTAAACCATACTTACGATTCATCATCACTATCAGTATTACTATTTAAATTATCTGCTATTTTAGCATAACACACAACTTTTTCAACACCTTTTATTTTTGATGCAAGATCAGCAAAGTTTTCTAGCTCTTCTTCTGACCTTGCAACACCAAATAAATAAACCACGTTATCTACTGTTAAAACGGTATAATTAGCAAATTTAATATCCTTTCTGACTAGATTCTTAGCTTTAATCTGTGCTGATATCATACTATCTCTAGTATATTGTGCTAAGTCGAAGTGATTACTATTTTTACTTACCTTTAACTCATTAATTACTTCAGTTACGCCTTTTTGATTCCAAGCAATCTCTACTGCTTTTAACGCATCTGCCTCTTTCTGAATATTTCCTGTTAACAGTACTCTACCTTCAGACACTTCAACTTTGATTTTAGCACCTAACTCTTTAAAATTATTTTTTACTAGACCAGCTTTAATACCAGCTGAAATTCTTGAATCATTTAATGTTCCAGATATTGGCTGATCTTTTGAAGCAACAATACCAGTAGTAGTTGCTGCGGTAAAGATAGCAGGCAGACAGCCTGAAAGATTAAAGGCTAGAGCTATGAAAACTAAAATTCTTAACATAGTATTATTAATAAATGAAAAGTTGGTAGACAAGTATACCTTTAATACTTCAAGATTTGGCAAGCCAAATTTCGGGATTCGTCTTTGCTCACGTAGTTTATCTACGTTCCGCAGACTCACCGCTTATTTGACTTACCAACTTTTGAAGTATTTGCGGTATATATAACTATATTTTACTATCGGGTAACTTATTTTTCAATAGTAGAGGCAATTGAAGTAGAATGAATACAAAAGTAATCGGCACTACGCCGAATACTTTAAACTTAACCCATGTTTCATCTGAGAAATTACGCCAAACTATTTCGTTAACTATAGCCATGAAAAAGAAAAAAGTTGCTGTTCTATAGCTTAAAGTTATCCAGCTTTCTTCTTTAAGGCGTATTATGCTTTCTAAAGCATATTTAATAAAAGGATTTTTCTTTATACCGCTTGTAAGGAAAATTATTCCAAAAATAACATATAATATAGTCGGTTTGATTTTTATATACATTGAATCGCCACTAATTAAAGTTATAATACCCGAAACAAGTAATACAGCTGTAGAAATAATGGCAAGCTGCGACACTTTTTTATCTATAATATAACAAAGGGTAATACAAATAACAGAAGTAATAAGCATATAAAGGGTAGCACTTTGTATACCGCCATCATAAAAAAATCCTGCAAAGAATGCTACTACTGGACCAATGTCTGATAAAAGTTTAAACATATTTTGATATTTCTTAACTTATTTGTTGTGTATTTTCTTTTGGTAATGGTGCTAAGGTATTTTTAGAGTACCTTAGTCGCACTTGTATAAAAATATTTATTAATAATATAGTGGTAAAGTAAGCAAGTACTTGTAAACCATTAGGTCTTGCAATATAACCAGTAACAATATGTAAAATTTTGCCTGTCATACTTCTATCTGCTACTAACCAAGAGCTATCCCAAACTTGATCCGATAAGAACATAACTAAACCAGATGAGGTTAAAATTCCTGCCGCACTCGCTGCAAAACCACCTGCGATCAACATTAACAATATAGTAGAAATTTTAAAAATATATTTTTGATTAGCTATTTTAATTAAACCAAAATATATTATTAGACCGAGTAGAAAGCCGCTTGTAGCACCTATGATTAAGCCTTGTATATAGTTACTACTTGTTATAGTTTCAACTGAAGAAATACTATATACCAAAATAATAATTTCTGCACCTTCTCGCAATATAGTGCTAGCAACTAAAAAAACCAACATTAAATAGCTGGAATTACCTTCATGAATTTTTGTTGAGATATTATTTATATGTTGTTTAACTTTTGTTCCATAGCCTTGCATCCATATTATTGTCCAGCTAAGTAAAATAGTAATTAATATCATAATTCCGGAGTCGAATATTTCATCCCCCATGCCGCCGAAAGATAAAGATAACTTACGAGTAAAAAAAGCAAAAATTGAAGCGGATACTACCCCGAGCATTCCACCAGCAATAATATAAATACGTGATTTTTCTATATGCTTTGTTACTGCAAGTATTATACCAACTAACAAAGATATTTCTAAACATTCACGAAATACTATTAAAGCAATTTTAAACATATTTTTACTTAATCCTTAACAATTAAAAACCCTTGTGCTGTATCTTGGTGAAAATCTCCAAAAAAATCATATTTTCCTGGCTTTAAAGGAGCAAGTATAATTTTTATAGAATCATGTGGCATCACGATTTTTTCTCGATGTAAATCATGACTTTCAAATTCTTCTACAGTATCATCTTCATTATGAATAATTAGCTTTATTTTAGTAGATTTTGGCACTTCTACTATGTTTGGAACAAATTTATGATCCTTTATAACTATTTTTATTTCTAATATCTCATCATTATTATTAGAATTTTTATTTGCTGAAATAAAAAAAACCATTCCTGCTATTAATAAAAATATTAAACTTGCCAATATAATAATATTTTTATTTTTTTGATTCGTTTGCATATTAAACTCCCAGCTTAAATAAAGTTTAAAACAAATTTTTGTTTATAAAATTTTTAACGTTCTCATATATCAATTAAATTTTGTATCTTTAATGGTTGTAAAATTCACCCTGCAAATTTTATTAAAGCTACAAGATATACAATTATTATCATAATGACAAGCATAGATAATAAAATATAATTTTTTTGTTTCTTAATATCAGATATTTTACGTTGTTTCATATTTATTATTTAAAATCATTAATTTCAAGCATTAGATATTCATTTAAAGGTAATGATTCCTGTGAAATTATCTTATTTATATTAGAACCTAATGCCTTAAAAGTCTGTCCTTTAGCAATAACAGTTCTAGTACCTACTGGTACTTTACCTTGCAAAGCATAAGAAAAAATTAGAGGATAGGTAATATCACCAATTTTCATATCAACTTTTTGCCCCTTAGTTTTTGAGTCATATAACACTTCGCCATTTGCAAGGCGAGTCATCTTAGCATTAAAAGCTATTTTTTCACCGCATAATAAAGGAATACGATAAGCTATTTCATTATCATAAATTTTAACTTCATTACTTTTAATAAAATTTTGTGGCAATATAGATTTAAGCATGACATTAACTCTATATGCACTATCGGCATTATCATTATTAGCACCGACACTAGCAGCGTATTTAGCAGGAATAATAGCTTCTCTTGCTTGCCCTACATTCATCCCTACTATTACGTTATCAAGACCAGGCATTACAGCACCCGAACCTATAGTAAAAGTTTTAGTATTTTCTGATATTAAATTATTACTCATATCCGATATTTGGTAAAATACTGTAACTACATGACCACAAGAAGCAGGTCCAACATTACCAGTACCGATAGTATTAATTTTAAATAGAGAAGTTATTAAGTCTTTATGTACAGGAATGGTATAATCTTTAGTATCTATAGGTTTATTTAGCGGCTGCAAAATATTTTCAAAAAACGCTTTACCTTCCTCAGTTTTAAGAGCATTAATTACTATTTTGGAAATTGTTCGTTCAAATAAATTGCCATTTAAAGAGACAGGAGGGTCGTTATTAATACTAACTTGATTTTCGTCATTAGCAGAGTTATTTACGCGTGCTTGTTCTACAATCGTAGCATTATCATCAGAAGAGAGTTTTAACTTTGCTATATTATAAAGTACTAAAGCTACAATTATTAAAGATAGAAGTTTTTGCATATTAATAATATTAGTATTACAATTAAATTTACTATAACAATCAATTATTTAATAATCAAATGAGAATAAAAATAATTTGATTAATATGAATAATTGTTTTAATTTGATTATTAGTATAAATCGGAAGTCATCATTGCGAGGAGAGTAGCGACGAAGCAATCTCATGAAAGAAATATAAAATTCCTGAGATTGCCGCATCGATGCTACCCATCACCTCGTAATGACGAAAGATAACAAAAAATAAAGTGGTGAAAAGTGAAAAAGTGTATATTTTGTTTTTTATGTTTCTGGACATTAAATATATTTGCTGCTTCCAAAGGCTATCCTAATAAGCTTAATCGTTGTAAAATTACAAGAAATATATTTAATGATTATGAACCAAAAGTTTTTGAGCCTACCAATAATTTATTACGTAAAACAGGGCAGATATCTAGGTTTTATGGTGAAAAAATCATAATTAAAGGAATAGTACTGGATCAAAATTGTGTGCCAGTTGCAGATGCTAAAGTTTATTTATGGCAAGCAGGTAGTGGTGGTAAATATCCTTATGAACCTTTAAAAACACGTGTTGATAAAAGGAGATTTACCGGTAAAAAGGATTCTAGCTTCACTGGTAGCGGCACTGCTACTACTAATAATAAAGGTGAATATTACTTTGTCAGCATGTTACCTTATAAATCTGCTGGTAATTTAAAAAATGTCAATATAAGAGTAGAACATGCAGATCTAAAAACATTAGATACACGTTTAGACTTATCTAATAAAAATATATGTAGCAATGAATGTGGTGAGATGAATCCTGCTTTGGTTGAGCCTCAACAACATCTGAAATCATTTTGTTTTGACTTAGTATTACAGGGTACAACTCTTAAAAGATATTGATTATCCATCTGATGGTTCAAACCTCCACCTTCAGGTGGAGAAACCGTAATAACTTCGTATAGCATACATTA
>DYDT01000136.1 GCA_020404485.1 Rickettsia endosymbiont of Diachasma alloeum
CTATGAAAACTTTCAATGATAGTAAGAAATTAGCTGTTGAAAAAAATAATGAAATCTTATATCTTGAATACTCTTCTGACAGTAATAATTTATCAGATATTCAGATATAAAATTTATAGTGTATTGTAAGATCAAATCTTGACTTCTACAGGTAAACGCCGTGGTCAAGCCACGGCATAACATTCGGTATCTAATTAATTATTTTAGTTTTTCAATCTCTTCTTTTTTAACTTAGTATATTTTATAATTTTTTTTAAAGGCTCTTTTATTAGCCATCATTTCTTTTGCTAAAGTAATTTTCTCTTTTTTTCTTACATCTTGTTCCCAGCGGTGGGGTAAACTTCCCATAATATTTTCTGATATTTAATATTATCTTTGTAACTCATAATAGAGCATTATATAAACTTCTCTATTATAAGTATACATCTAATAAAAAGTAGATAGGAGATTTATAAACTTAATAAATAATTATTATAGTGTTTAATTAACGTCATATAGTTTTGTTGTTTAGCAATAACAGGATATGGAGCTATATAAATATTATTATTAGAAGATGAGACGGCTTTTGTAAGGTTGTTTACTATAGAGGGTATATCGTAATTATAAGCTACTAGACGTACAGAAGTAAGATTATACCTTAAAATGAAATCTGAGGCTTTCTTAATATAATCATCTTCCGACATTATTTGATTTGGAGCAAGTATTACTTGCTGTTCTAATATATTATTTTCCTTTAACAAATTCTTTAACTGATCAGCAGTTTCAATACCGGTGATAAATAATATAGGTGCATAACCAGCTTTTAATAAAGCAATACCGGTTTCAATTTTATGTTCTCCGCCAGCAAATACTATTATTGCATTAGCCGTATTACTACTTGGTTTATAAGAATTTATTAGATATAAATAATAAATAAAACCGCTAGTCCAAATGGCAAATATTGTTAAAATTGTAAGGGCAATTTTTCGTATCATTTGAATATTTTAATAAATTCAGCTTCAAGAATTTTATCAAATTCAGTCATTTTAATATAAACTCCTAATTGATTTAAAGATGTTACTAAAGAATTTTCAAGACCACAAGGAATAATTCCGTTGAATTTAGTTAAGTCGGTTGAAATATTTATGGCTATGCCATGATATGTAACCCATTTTCGTACTCTAACTCCTATAGCAGCAATTTTCGATGGTATATCGTTGCTTGTTTTTACCCAAATTCCTACTTTATCTTTTATAGTATATGCCTTTATTCCCAAAATATCTAGACTATTTATAATCCATTCTTCAAGCATTCTTACATATAGCTTTAAATCTTTGGTACGATTCGGTAAGGCTAAATTAAGGATAGGATAAATAACACGTTGTCCAGCTCCATGAAAGGTAAACTTACCGCCGCGACCAGTATAAATAACAGGAATATTATTATGATTTAATAATTCTTCCTGTTTGTAATTAGTGCCAGCAGTATATACATCTAAATGCTCAACTAAATAGACTGCTTCCGGTGCTTCACCATCAATAACCTTGTTAACATAATCTTCCATTAACATTAAGCTATCTTGATAGTTTATAGGGGTTGGTATAGTAATGAATTGTACCATATATTCAGTACTTTTGATAAAACTGAAACAATTAAAATACTAATTCTTCATATTTTATTGTTACAACTTCGTATGATTTAACACCTCCAGGAGTCATAACTTCCACAATATCACCTACTGATTTGCCAATTAAAGCTTTTGCTATAGGAGATGCAATAGAAACTCTTTTCTTAGTGATATCAGCCTCATATTCACCAACAATATGATACATAACTTCTTCTTCGGTTTCATCATTTATTAACGTAACAGTAGCACCGAATTTTATACTATCACCTGACAATTTAGCAACATTTATAATTTCTGCTCTTGCTGTTATATCTTCCAAATATTTAATACGAGCTTCCACGAATGCTTGTTTTTCACGTGCAGCTTCATATTCAGCATTCTCGGATAAATCGCCATGTGCTCGTGCTTCTGCTATATCTTCGCTAACTTTTTTACGCTCTACATGTTTTAAATGCTTAAGCTCATGTTCTAATTTTTCAAAGCCTTTGTCGGTGATAGGAAATTTTGCCATCATATTGTTATTGTGTAAATTTGGTAATTTTAGTATGATATACTAAGATAGAACTTGAAAAATTGGCGTCGTCGCTTCTCATTTTTGATCCTCACGTACTAAAGCGTACACTGCGGTAAAAATTTAGATGCTTCTTGCTCTTTTCCAAGTTGATCTTTGTATATTTATTTAGAACATATTATATCATCTTTATTATCTTTCGTATACCCTAAAAATTAGTAACCTCATGAACATTGAAGATTTTGATTTTGAGAAAAAGCGTAAAGCTTTTCATTTATCTGCTATAATACTACCTTTAATATATATATTTATCTCAAGAACCTCTATTACTCTACTGTTATTTATAGTAACTGCTGCAACTTTATATTTAGATATATCACGTCATAGTAGTATTAAAATTAGTGAGTTTGTAACTAAATTTTTTACAAAAATTATTAGAGCAGACGAAAGTAACGGCTCTTTTGCCTTAAGTGGCTCTAGCTTTATGATGTTTGGTTTTTTCTTAACAGCTCTTCTTTTTCCTAAAAATTTGGTAATTTGTTCTTGGTTAATTTTAATTATTTCTGACTGTTTAGCTGCCCTTGTTGGTACAAAAATAGGGAATAGTTTGAATAATGGTAAGTCGTTTGCAGGTTCTGTAGCCTTCTTGCTATCCGCAATTTTTATAAGTATATTAGCGTATTTTTACTTAGGATTTAACACTAGTTTTATTATTATTATTATAAGTTCTGTAGCAACTACAGCAATTGAATTTTATTCAAAGGATTTGAAAATTAATGATAATTTATCAATTCCGCTTACTTATTGTTTTTCTACGGCTATCCTTTCTTATATTATTTAAAACATGAAGCTTGCACCGGAATTTTATGAAGTTTTAAGAAATCGTATTAACATATCTGATGTAGTGCGTCAAAAGGTAGTTTTAACTAGAAAATCTGGTAATTATGTAGGTTTATGTCCTTTCCATCAAGAAAAAACCCCATCTTTTACAGTTAGTGATAGTAAAAGATTTTTTTATTGTTTTGGCTGTAAGGCAGCAGGTGATGTTATAAAATTTACCTCTAATATTAGCGGTTTATCTTATAGTGATTCTGCTATAAAACTAGCTACCGATTATGGTATAGAAATACCGAAATTAACCCAGAAACAAAAAGAATTTTATGAAGAATCAGACGAAGTTTTAAATATTCTTGAGCTTACCAATAAGTTTTTTAAATCACAATTAACACCTGAAATATTAAACTATTTAAATGAAAGAAATATTACTAATGAGACAATAAAGGAGTTTTCAATCGGTTTTGCACCTAGAGGTAACAAGTTTGAGAAATTTTTTCATGATAAAAATATAACAAATGTGCAGCTTGGAAAAGCAGGTCTTATAGGAAAAAGAGAAGATGGCGAAATATATAGTTTATTTTCAAATCGTATAATTATACCTATTAGAAATATTTACAATAAAATAGTAGGTTTTGGGGGTAGAGTAATTGGGCAAGGTCTTCCTAAATATTTAAATTCGCCAGAAACTGTAGTATTTCAAAAAAGCGAAACTCTCTATGGCGAGCATAAAGCCATAAGTAGTAGTTATAAAAAAAATTACTCAATTTTAGTAGAAGGTTATTTTGATGTTATTTCTTTGCATCAAGCAGGATTTAGTGAAGCAGTAGCAAGCCTTGGCACTAGCGTTACTGAAAATCATTTACATAAATTATGGCGAGCAGGAGATGAAATTATACTATGTCTTGATGGAGATAATGCTGGAATAAAGGCAAGTGTTAGAGCAATTAATTTAGCTTTGCCGCTTATTAATAGTGAAAAAAAAATTTCTTTTATTAGACTACCTAGTGGACTTGATCCTGATGATGCAGTAAATAAAAATGGTGTGGGGTTCTTTACAAAGCTTATAGATGCAAGAATAAGCTTATCAGAAATGATTTGGCAAATAGAATATGCTGGTAAAAATTTTAAAACAGCAGAAGATAAAGCTAATTTAGAAAAGAATTTAAAAGATTATTGCAGTAAAATATCTGATAGTAATTTAAGAGCTAGCTATTATAGGTTTTTTAAAGATCAGATATGGCAAAATTTAGTCACAAAACAGCAAAAGATTGTAGCTAAAAATGTAACTTCGCTTCCTCTCAGCAGTGGTTATTCAGAGCTTGAAATATTAGAACATGCTTTTTGTGCTTTATTAATAAAATTCCCGCAAATATTACAAGAATTCGAAATTAAAGAATTTATATTAAATTTAAATTTCAGTAATAAACTACTTGAAGAATTCCGTAATTGGTACTTAAGCGAGATTATTGATAATGCTGTAGAAGCGGGTGAAATTGCTGCAATTGTGGAAAAAACTAGCTTTTTTGATATTTTTTTATTATTATCAGAAGCACATAACTTATTCTTAGATATAGCATTTAAGAAAGATAATGTTCGCTTAGATTTATTATGGCAATGGTTATACAAAAGATATTATCTATTAAATTTACAACAAGAATATGCACATATTACAAAAGAATATGTTATAACTAACATTGATGATTATGAAAAAATCTTGTTTTATAAAAAAGAAATCTTAAAGATTGCAAGTGAATTACAAGACTTAAATGAATCTTTTATTAATCATATTATTGATAACAGCAAATAACAAACTATAGAAATCGTGATTTAGGACGGTTTCACAATAAAATATTATTACAATTTAATCAGCTTAATTCCATAGGTATTTAATGAAAAATACAGATAATAATGATCTAAATAAAATAGATAATTTACTCAAAAAAGGTAAATCTAAAAAAGGTCAGGTTACTTATGATGATATAAATAGAGCTCTTCCTAACGGGACATCTGTGGAGGAGATAGATGAAGTTATGTTTAAATTTGCCGAGGCGGAAGTAGATATTTTAGATACTAACGAGGATGATGCAATTAAGATTGATGACATGGAAATGGAGGAAGGTTTTAAAATATCTACCAATATTGATCATGAACCTGAAGATGAAGCAGAGGAAGAAAATATAGGTACTACCGATGATCCGGTAAGGCTTTACCTCAAGGATATGGGAGGGGTTGATCTACTTACTCGTGAAAACGAAGTCGAAATAGCAAAAAGAATTGAAGAAGGTCGTAAAACATTGATCGCGGCATTATGTAAAAGTCCTATTGCTATGGATAAGTTTAGGAAATGGTACGCTGATTTAGTTAATGAAAATAATATGCTACTGCGTGATCTCATAGATCTAGAGTCTAACATGATGCATGATGATGAGAATTCAGAGAATGAAGATGATCATAATAGCGATCATGAAGAGGAGGAGCATGAACACGACCAGGACCACGAAGAAAATATCTTATCAATGTCTAAAGTAGAAACGCAAATATTACCTAATATTATAGAGCGGATGAAAAAGATCGCTTTTATTTGTGAAGAATTATTAATTGAAACTAAAAAATCTTTTGAAAAGTCTTCTGATCCAAAGATGTTACAAAATAGTAAAAAATATAATGATAATTTACAACTGTTAATTAGCGAAGTTTCAGAAATACATTTTAACTCTAAAAGAACAGAAGAAATTTTGGCTGAAATGTATGGAATAAATCGTGATTTAATAAATAAAGAAACAGCTTTCTTAAAGCTTGCTGAAAAATACGGAATAACTCGTCAAAATTTCTTAGATGAATATATAGGAGCGGTAATTAATGCAGCATGGAAAGAAAAAATGCTGAAAAATAAGAAAGCTGGTTGGAAAGACTTAATTACTAAAGAATCAGATTATATAGATCAAATGATTGCTGAATTATCAGCGATAGAGATTAATACCGGTCTTCTAGTTAATGATTTTAAAAAGTTAGTAAATACTATCCAAAAAAGTGAGCGACATACGTTACAAGCGAAAAAAGATATGATAGAGGCGAATTTACGCTTAGTGATATCTATTGCTAAAAAATATGCTAATAGAGGCTTACAGTTTTTAGATTTAATTCAAGAAGGTAATATAGGTCTTATGAAGGCGGTAGATAAATTTGAATATCGCCGTGGTTATAAATTCTCTACCTACGCTACTTGGTGGATTAGACAAGCAATAACAAGAGCTATTGCCGATCAAGCAAGAACTATACGTATTCCTGTGCATATGATCGAAACAATTAATAAGATAATAAGAACCTCGAGACAAATGCTTAATGAGCTTGGGTATGAACCAACTCCAGCAGAAATAGCAGCAAGACTTTCTATGCCAATTGATAAGGTAAGAAAAGTTATGAAAATAGCTAAAGAGCCAATTAGCCTTGAAAATCCGATAGGTGACGGTGATGATAATAGTTATTTAGGTGATTTTATTGAGGATAAAAACGCAGTAGCACCGATTGATGCAGCAATTCAGTCAAATTTACGAGAGGTTACGACTAGAGTGCTTGCAACCCTTACGCCTCGTGAAGAAAGAGTCCTTAGAATGCGTTTTGGAATAGGTATGAATACTGACCATACGCTTGAAGAAGTAGGGCAGCAATTTAAAGTAACTAGAGAACGTATAAGACAAATTGAGTCAAAAGCCTTAAGAAAGTTACAACATCCTATCAGATCTAAAAAGCTTAATAGCTTTAGAAGTGGCGGAAAACGTGGCGATGGTAATCCTTCTGATTTGTTAGAGGCTTAAATCTAAGTGTCATACTCTGATTTGATCGGCGTATGACACTAAACACGTTTTTCGATCTACCGCCATAGGGTAACAATTGCAAAACTATGTACAGATATAAAATTACCATTGAATATTTAGGCACGAATCTTGCAGGTTGGCAAAGACAATCAGAGGTAATATCGGTACAGCAAATATTAGAAGAAGCAATCTATAAATTTTCCGGTGAACAGGTAACATTATCAGCATCAGGTCGAACTGATGCTGGAGTTCATGCGATAGGTCAAGTAGCACATTTGGATCTCTCGAAATATTTTGAGCCTTATAAAATTATTAGAGCTATTAATTATTTTGTAAGACCATATAAAGTAAGCATAGTTAATTGTGAATTAGCCCAAAATGGTTTTCATGCACGTTTTTCCGCAACAGCACGTCATTATGTATATAGAATTCTTAATAGACCTTATCCATCAGTAATTGATCTTGATCGAGTTTGGTGGATTAGTGTGCCGTTAGATATTTCAGCTATGCAAAAAAGTAGCTTATACCTTCTAGGTAAACATGACTTCACATCATTTAGAGCTAGTTCTTGTCAATCAAAATCCCCAATCAAAACTTTAACAAAACTTGATATTATAAAAGAAGATGAGGAAATAAAATTATATTTTTCTGCCCCCTCTTTTTTACATCACATGGTGCGTAATATAGTCGGTAGCTTAGTATTAGTCGGTAAAAATATTTGGCAAGCTGAACAAATGCAGCAAGTTTTAGAAGCAGCAAATAGAAAAGCTGCTGGTCCTACCGCTCCTGCATGCGGTCTTTATTTCATAAAATCAGATTATTAAATAGTTATTAATTTGTTAATAATATGCATTGACATGAACATTAAAACTGTATATAATGCCTTTACTAATAATTAACTTATTTTAAAGGAATTTTTCTTACTACATGACAATTTTTAGAGATGTAAGGACTAAATGGTTGAATTTTTTTGATAATTCATGATGATAGAGGCAAAAATACTTGGTTCCTATATGACAGATCAACCCCGTAATAACTTCGTACAGCACACATTATACGAAGTTATACGATATTAGGATA
>DYDT01000137.1 GCA_020404485.1 Rickettsia endosymbiont of Diachasma alloeum
ACTTAATGCAATGATAGCTTTAGGTAAAGCGGAATATTTTGCTTAAAACTATATTAATTTTTAGTTTTTTATAGTTTTAAGCTATTTCTTTCCTTTATCTCTATCCACGCAACAATGCCGCCACGGGATGACATAAACCATATAAAATAAAAACAATCAGTACCATAATTTATGAGTGAAAAAATTGCAATTTTAAGTGCATATAGTTTTGTAAATATAGAAGAGCCGGAAAGCTTAATACCGAAACTATTATTTGTCGGTAAAAGAAAATATGTTAAAGGTACTATCTTATTATCGAAAGAGGGTTTTAATGGTTCTTTTTCAGGTTCATGTGAAAGTGTAAATCTTGTACTTGAGGAATTAAAAAAACTAACTAATGCGAAAGACGTTAATGTTAAAATAAATTACAGTGCAATACATCCTTTTCAAAAGTTAAAAGTCAGACTTAAAAAAGAAATAGTTGCGATGAATGTTGACAATTTAAATGTTAATTTGTTTAAAGGCGAGTATATAGAGACAAAAGATTGGGATAAATTTATTACACAAAAAGATGTTATAGTAGTAGATACACGTAACGACTATGAAGTAGAAGTCGGTACATTTAAATCGGCAATTAATCCGTATACTGAAACATTTAAACAATTTCCGGCTTGGGCTGAGCAAAATGCTGAATTACTTAAAGGTAAGAAAATTGCAATGTTCTGTACTGGCGGCATACGTTGTGAGAAATCTACTAGCTTACTGAAAAGTATGGGACATGAAGAAGTATATCACTTAAAAGGCGGTATATTGCAATATCTAGAAGATACGCAAAATAAGAATAATTTATGGCAAGGTGAGTGCTTTGTTTTTGATGACAGAAGAGCAGTAGCAGATGATTTAGTGCCTGCTGAGGGGTACTGGCTCGAGAGAAAGTAATGTCATCCCGTAGCTGCATGGATCAGTTTTTCCGTCATTGCGAGGAGCAAAACGACGAAGCAATCTCATCAAATAATACTAATACTCCTGAGATTGCCACACTCATTTCATTCGCGTAGCTCATGATGATCAAGTGACATAGAGTTATGCAGTGCTACACACATTAATAATGTATTATTTTATGACTAAAACCAAACAAGAAATTTATAATAAGCGTCCGACTTCGCCGCATCTAACTATATATAAGCCGCAAATAAGTTCTACCTTATCGATTTTGCATCGTATGACAGGGATAGCTTTATTTTTTGCAGTTTCAATTTTGGCATGGTGGTTTATCCTCAGTAAATTTGATAGTAATTATATACAGCTAGCTAATTGTTGTTGCATTATAAAAATATGTTTGATTCTAACTAGCTTCGCTTGGTTTTATCATTTATGTAATGGCATCCGGCATTTATTTTGGGATATCGGTTATGGCTTTTCTATAAAAGCAGTTAATTTATCGGGTTGGAGCGTGGTTATTTGTTCTGTCTTATTTACGATATTGCTATGGATATGAAAACCTATTATGAAAACTACCTTACCTGAACGTTCTTTAAAAATTAGGGTAGGCTTAATTTTATAGAATCGGTGTCATCCCGTGGCTTGTCCACGGGATCCAGTATAAAGCGAGATAAATCGAGCTTTTAATGTTAATAATATAATGAAACAATATTATGTGTATATTAGCTAGTGGACGTAATGGTACATTGTATATTGGAATAACTTCAAATATTATAAGGCGTATTTGTGAACATAAGAATAAAGTAATTAAAGGATTTGCTTCTAAGTATAGTGTAAATAAATTAGTTTACTTTGAGCAATATAATGATGTTATAAATGCAATTAGTCGTGAAAAATTACTAAAAGAATATAAAAGACAGTAGAAGCTAAATTTAATTAAATCTGAAAATCCGGAATGGCATGATTTATATGAAAAAATTATTTTATAATTTTTAACTGGATCCCGTGGACAAGCCACGGGATGACACCTGATGTGCTTTTGAGCTTCATCAAGCTACCGAAAGTTTTTACAGTGCAATTTTATTAGTTTTTTCTAATTATAAACCAAAGTTGCACGATATAAAAAAATTAGGTAATAGAGCAAGAAATTATAACATTGAGTTATTACAAGTTTTTCCTATAGCTACTCCTGAGCAAAAAGAATGCTTTACTCTTCTACAAAAAGCTTATGTTGATGCAAGATATAACAAAGACTATAAAATTACAAAAGAACAACTCTTATATTTAGTTAACAGAGTTGAGAAGTTAAAACAAATAACAAAAAAAATGTGTTTAGAGAAAATTAATGACATATGATTTTAGAGCAGAGATTGTAAAAGCAAGAAATACTGGTTCTGCTAAAAGCGGTTCGCATCATTGGTTGCTACAAAGAATTACGGCTATTATATTAGTTTTATGTTCGGTGTGGCTAATATATTTTACGCTAGCCCATAAAAACAGTGATGTAAATATTATTATCTGGGAACTGAAAAGACCTATTAATTTAGTGCCTTTATTAATTGCAGTAATTACTTCTTTATATCATGCTATGCTTGGAATGCAGGTAGTAATAGAGGACTATATTACTTGCAACAAGTTACGGAATACATTAATTATAGCAGTGAGGCTATTTAGTATTTTAACTATCGTGGCTTTTGTAGTAGGCGTGTTTTATAAGGGATAATTGTGCGTCCTATGTGTCATTCCTGCGAAAGCAGAAATCCAGGTATACAGCAGCTCTCTAAAGTTAAAAGCTTGATTTATCTTGCTTTAACATGGATTCCTGCTTTCGCAGGAATGACATAGCGAGTAAACATTTTAAAATAAAAAATTAATTTAATGACCAAATCGTATAATATAATTCATCATAAATTTGACGTAATAGTCGTAGGTGCTGGTGGTGCAGGTTTACGTGCTGCGTTCGGTATGGCTAAAGAGGGTCTTAATACGGCTTGTATATCAAAGCTATTCCCAACTCGTAGCCATACTGTTGCAGCACAAGGCGGTATTAGTGCGGCTCTTGGTAATATGGGGGCGGATGATTGGCGTTGGCATATGTATGATACGGTTAAAGGTTCTGATTGGTTAGGCGATCAGGATGCTATTGAATATATGTGCAAGAATGCTCCGGATGCGATTTTAGAGCTTGAGCATTATGGAGTACCTTTTTCAAGAACCGAAGAGGGGACAATTTACCAACGTCCTTTTGGCGGCATGACTACCGAGTATGGAAAAGGCAAGGCAGCACAACGTACATGTGCGGCAGCTGATCGTACTGGGCACGCTATACTTTATACTTTATATCAACAGTCATTAAAGCATAAAGTACAGTTTTTTATCGAATATTTTGCTATTGATTTATTGATGGAAGATGGTGAATGTAGAGGGGTGGTTGCATGGAATTTAGATGATGGTAGCCTGCATTGTTTCAGAGCTCATAATGTAGTGCTTGCAACGGGCGGATATGGGCGTGCTTATTTTTCGGCAACTTCGGCTCACACTTGTACAGGTGATGGGGGTGGTATGGCGATTAGAGCAGGCTTGCCGCTGCAAGATATGGAGTTTGTCCAGTTCCATCCAACCGGCATATATTCAGCTGGTTGTCTTATAACAGAGGGAGCAAGAGGCGAAGGAGGTTATCTTGTTAACGCTAATGGTGAGCGTTTCATGGAGCGTTATGCACCGGCTGCAAAGGATTTAGCCTCAAGGGATGTAGTTTCAAGAGCAATGACTATCGAAATCCGTGAGGGGCGAGGAGTTGGAGAGCATAAAGATCATGTATTCTTACATTTAAATCATTTATCACCTGAAATTTTACATAGTCGTTTGCCTGGTATTTCTGAAACAGCTAAAATTTTTGCGGGTATTGATCTAACCAAAGAGCCGATTCCGGTACTTCCTACAGTACATTATAATATGGGTGGAATCCCTACTAATTATCATGGTCAGGTAATAATTAAAGATGGTAAAAATCATAATAGTGTAGTAAAAGGTCTTATGTCGATCGGTGAAGCCGCTTGTGTATCGGTGCATGGTGCTAATCGTTTAGGTTCAAATTCTTTGCTTGATTTGGTGGTATTCGGCAGAAGTGCAGCACTAAAAGCAGCTGAGCTTATTAAACCAGCAAGCCCGCATAAGCCTGTATCAGAAGAAGCACTTGAAAAAATTATTAGTAGATTTGATAAAATTCGTCATAGTAGCGGTAATATTTCGGTTGCAGATTTAAGGCTTAAAATGCAAAGAACTATGCAAAGCCATGCTTCGGTATTTAGAACTCAAGAAGTTCTAGATGAAGGGGCAAAAATGATTAGCGAGATAAGAAGTAGCTATAAGGACATAAAAATTAATGATAGATCTTTAATTTGGAATAGTGATTTGGTTGAAGCCTTAGAACTGGATAATTTACTCGATCAAGCTTTAGTAACTGTATATTCAGCAGCTGCAAGAAAAGAAAGCAGAGGAGCACACGCAAGAGAAGATTATCCTGATCGTAATGATAAAGAATGGATGCAGCACACTCTTAGCGGGGTTGATGAAGCCGGCAAGGTGGTGCTTGATTACAAACCTGTTACTTTAACTACTTTGAGTGATGAAGTAAAGGCAGTTCCACCGGCGAAAAGAGTATACTAATGTATACTCTTTTTATTTAAAAAATTAGCTACGTTATTTTTCGTTTTTAATCCTCACGTACTAATATATACGCTGCGGTTAAAAGCTTCGAAATGCCTTGCTCTTTTTCAAATAAAACTTCGTCTACGGGTTTTTTGTTTATCATTCAGTATATAAAATATGTTTGAATATTTAATAAAATTTTCTCCAAAAATTCTTTTTATTGTAGAAGGAACTTTGATCACTTTAAAATATAGCGTTATTGCTGTTATATTTGGTCTAGTTATAGGAGTATTGCTAGCACTTTGTAAGGTAAATAAAAATCGTGCATTAAGACTTTTCGCAGATTTTTATACTTCCATTTTTAGAGGAACCCCTTTATTAATTCAGTTAAGTATTATATATTTTGCATCGCCTTATTTAATAGGTATTAAATTTACTGTATTTATGGCAGGGGCTATTTCTTTTTCTCTTAATTCAGGTGCTTATGTTTCGGAAGTAATAAGAGCAGGAATTAATGCAGTTGATAAAGGGCAGTTTGAAGCAGCTGAAGCTCTTGCTATCCCCAAATTTTTGATTATGAAAGATATAATTTTGCCACAAGCAATTAAAAATATTTTTCCATCGTTAACCAATGAGCTTATCAATTTAATTAAAGAGTCAGCCATTATTTCAATGTTTGGAGAAATGGATCTAATGAAAAGGGCACAAATTGTATCGCTTGAGACGTATAATTATTTTTTCCCAATGATTGTTGCCGCTTGTTGTTACTATATTTTAGTGATGCTAATAAGTTTTATAGCAAGAATAATAGAGAAAAAACTAATTGTTAGTTAAAACATACTTGCTTTTATGGAAAAAGTAATTATAATTTAAATTTAGTGTAATTTTTAGTGTAATTTAATTTAACAGGGCAAATATATTATTTGCATTTGTAAAATCATTTAAAGGGCAAAAGTAGTTTTTGCCCTTTAATCATCGTATATGTAAGTTTTTTTGGAGTGTTTTTTTAATGCCAACATATAATCAATTAGTACGTTTTGGAAGAAAATCAAAAGTTCGTAAAACTAAATCTCCTGCGTTAGAGGCTAATCCTTTTAAAAGTGGAGTTTGTTTAGTAGTAAAAACTGTTACTCCTAAAAAGCCTAACTCAGCTCTTCGTAAAGTAGCAATTGTGCGTTTAAGCAATAAAAGCACTGTGAATGTTTATATTCCTGGTGAGAAGCATAGTGTGAAAGAGCATGATAGAGTGCTAGTAAGAGGCGGTCAGGTTCCTGATCTTCCAGGGGTAAAATATCACGTGGTACTCGGTGCTTATGATATTGCTGGAGTTAAAGGACGTAAACAAGGTCGTTCACGTTATGGTGCTCCTCGTAAACAAGTTGTAGCTACAAAAAAATAATTATTAGTTAGAGAGAAAAAGTCAAATGTCACGTCGTCATGCCGCAGAAAAGCGAGTAATTTTACCTGATATGAAGTATAACAGTGTTTTACTTTCTAGGTTTATCAATAATATTATGAAAGAGGGGAAAAAAGCTCTCGCAGAAAAAATAGTTTATTCTGCTTTCGATAAAATTGAAAAGAAACATAAAGCTGATCCGTATCAGACTTTCAATAATGCTATGAATAATGTAAAGCCATATTTGGAAGTAACTTCTGTAAGAGTAGGGGGAGCTAATTATCAAGTTCCAATTCCGGTTGATGAAAGAAGAGGTTATGCTCTTGCATCTCGTTGGATTATTACAGCAGCAACAAAACGTTCTGAAAACATGATGATTGATAAACTCGCTGAAGAATTATTTGAAGCTTCAAATAATAGAGGTGTTGCTATTAAGAAGAAAGAAGACACTCATAAAATGGCTGAAGCTAATAAAGCTTTCTCACACTTTAGCCCTAAAAAAACAAAGCAGGGTAACTAAATATGAGTAAAAAGCTTGAAAACATCCGTAATATCGGTATATGTGCTCATATTGATGCAGGTAAAACTACTACTACAGAACGTATTCTATATTATACAGGTAAATCTCATAAAATAGGTGAAGTTCATGAGGGTGGTGCTACCATGGACTGGATGGAGCAGGAGCAGGAACGTGGTATAACAATTACCTCGGCTGCTACTACTTGTAGATGGCAAGATAAACAAATTAATATTATTGATACTCCTGGACACGTTGACTTTACTATTGAAGTAGAGCGTTCTTTACGTGTTCTTGATGGTGCTGTTGCAGTATTTGACGGTGTTGCAGGTGTGGAACCGCAATCTGAAACGGTATGGAGACAAGCTGATAAATATAATGTTCCTAGAATGTGTTTTGTCAATAAAATGGACAGAATGGGAGCAGATTTTTATAGATGTGTTGAGATGATCAAGGATCGTTTAGGAGCAAAGCCTTTAGTTATTCAGCTTCCAATAGGCATTGAAGAAAATTTCAAAGGAGTTGTTGACCTTGTTAAAATGCAAGCAATAGTTTGGAAAGATGAGTCTTTAGGTGCTGAGTATTTTTATCAAGAAATTCCTGATGATATGAAAGCAAAGGCAGAAGAATATCGTGCTAATTTGCTTGATATGGTTGTTGAGCTAGACGATAAAATCATGGAAAAATATTTGTCTGGTGAGGAAGTAACAGAAGAAGAAATTAAGAAATTAATAAGAAAAGGTACTATTTCAGCAGCTTTTTATCCAGTTTTATGTGGTAGTGCATTCAAAAATAAAGGCGTACAGCCCTTACTTGATGCTGTAGTAGATTATTTACCATCACCTATTGATATTGCTACAGTAAAAGGCGTTGAAGTTAGCACAGGTGAGGAAAAAGATTTTCCTATTTCTGTGTCTGAGCCATTTTCTGCCTTAGCATTTAAAATTATGAATGATCCTTTTGTTGGTTCATTAACTTTTATTAGAGTGTACTCAGGTAAGATTACGTCAGGAACTAGCGTTATTAATACTGTAAAGAATAAAAGAGAGAAAATAGGTAGAATGCTATTAATGCATGCTAATAACCGTGAGGATGTAAAAGAGGCATCAGCAGGTGATATAGTAGCATTAGCAGGACTTAAAGATACTACTACTGGTGATACGTTATCAGATGAAGATAAAAAAGTAATACTTGAAAGAATGGAATTCCCTGAGCCGGTCATTGAGCTTGCGGTAGAGCCTAAATCAAAGGTCGATCAAGAAAAAATGGGTCTAGCTCTTTCTCGTTTAGCAGCTGAAGATCCTTCATTTAGCACTTCAACTGATCAAGAAACAGGGCAAACTGTTATTAAGGGAATGGGTGAGCTTCACTTGGAAATTATCATCGATCGTATGAGAAGAGAATTTAAAGTTGAAGCGAATATAGGAGCTCCTCAAGTTGCATATCGTGAAACAATTACTAAATCTTGTGAAATTGATTATACCCATAAAAAGCAATCAGGTGGTGCAGGACAATTTGCACGTGTAAAAATTATTTTTGAACCTTTAAAAGACGTAAAAGATTTAAAAGAAGAAGATAAAAATAAGAGCTTTATTTTTGAAAGTAAAATTGTTGGTGGTGCTGTACCTAAAGAATATATTCCTGGTGTAGAAAAAGGATTAAATAACATTAGAGAAACAGGCGTAATTGCAGGTTATCCTATGATTGATTTTAAAGCTACATTAATTGATGGAGCTTTCCATGATGTGGATTCTAGCGTACTTGCATTTGAAATTGCCGTAAAAGCAGCATTTAGAGAGGGAATGCCTAAAGGTAACCCTAAATTACTTGAACCTATTATAAAAGTTGAAGTGATTACACCAGATGAGTATATGGGTGATGTTATTGGTGATCTAAATAGTCGTAGAGGACAAGTTCAAGGTATGGAGCCAAGAGGTAATGCTCAAGTGATTAAGGCACATGTTCCTTTAGCTGAAATGTTCGGTTATGTTAATACGCTTAGATCTTTATCGCAAGGTAGAGCTCAGTATAGCATGGTATTTGATCATTATGACCAAGTGCCAACTCAAGTTGCAGATACTATTAAGGCTAAAAAATAATATTTATTATTAGCTTAAAAGTAAAGTAAGATTAAAAATATTATATTTAAATAAAAAGGTTTTCAATAAATTTTGTTGATTTTTTATTTAAAATATGATAGGAGTGTAGCTCAATTGGTAGAGCACCGGTCTCCAAAACCGGAGGTTGCGGGTTCGATGCCTGTCGCTCCTGCGCCATTACAGGTAATAGGGCTTTTTACTATAAAATAACTTAATAAATATGTTTAAAGAGTATAAAATATATAAGTTTTTTGAACAAGTTAAACAAGAAGCTTATAAAGTAGTTTGGCCCACTAAAAAAGAGTTAACTGCTTCGACTTTAGTAGTCATAGTAGCAGTTTTTGTTTTTAGCCTAATTTGTTTAGTGCTCGATTATGGTATACATAATATAATACAAATTTTACTTAACATCGGTAAATAAGTTATCAAGGAATAAATTGTGGCAGAACAAAATATAGATGATATATTGTCAAATTCTGAAAAAGATACAAAAAAGTGGTATGTTATACATACTGCATCAGGAGCAGAAAATCGTATAAAACGAATGATGCTTGAGAGAATTAGCAAGCAGAAAATGTCAGATTTTTTTGATGATATATTAGTACCGGTTTTTGGTGTTTCCGAGGTTAAGCGTGGTAAAAACGTCAAGGTAGAAAAAAAATTAATGCCTAGTTATATTCTAATAAAAATGAATATGACAGATAAATCTTGGCATTTAGTAAAAAATATACCAGGAGTAACAGGCTTTTTAGGTAGTAAAACTACTCCAAAGGCTCTTACGGAAAGTGAAATACAGAATATTAGATTAGAAACCGAAGCTAAAGAAGCAAAAGATGCGAAATTATATGAGGTCGGTGAAATATTAACTGTTACAGAAGGACCTTTTGAAACCTTTACAGGTACTGTAGAAGAAGTAGATCAAGAAAAAGCTAGATTAAAAGTTTCAGTATCAATATTTGGCAAAGCAACTCCGATAGAGTTAAGCTTTACCCAAGTAAAGAAAACCGACTAATGTAAATAGATTGTAAATAAATAGAATTATTATTTGATTATCTTTAAAGATAAAAAAGTTAAGGCTATAATTAAGAGAGAAAAAAAGGATATTCGTAAATGGCACAAAAAATAGAAAGTTATATTAATTTGATTGTACATGCTGGCGAAGCTACCCCTGCTCCTCCTATAGGACCAGCATTGGGGCAAAGAAAAGTTAATATTATGGAATTTTGTAAAGCTTTTAATGCTGCTACACAAGGTACAGAAAAAGGAACTCCTCTTCCAACTGTCATTACTGTATACGCAGATAAAAGTTTTACTTTTAGAGTTAAAACACCTCCAGCGTCGTATTATATAAAGAAATTTGCTAAAGTTAAAAAAGGTTCTAGTGCTACTAAAAAGGAAGCTGTTGTAGCCAAGATCACCATGGAAGATTGTCGTGAGATCGCAAAGTTAAAAATGCCTGATCTAAATACAAAAGATATTAATGCAGCAACAAAGATTATTTGTGGTAGTGCAGCATCTATGGGAATTGAAGTTGTAGGGAATTAATTATTATGTCAAATAACAAAGATGTTGTTATAAAATCTAGCGGCGGTAAGAAAATAAGAGAAGCACGCGTTAAAGTAAAATCGGATAGTTTATATAATTTAACAACTGCGGTTGAGAAATTAAAATCCGCTTCTTATGTTAAATTTGATCCAACTTTAGAAATAGTTATGAAGCTTGGAATTGATCCAAGACATTCTGATCAAATGGTACGTGGTGTAGTGAATTTGCCAGCAGGTACAGGTAAAACTGTAAGAGTTGCCGTTATTTGTAAAGAAGAAAGAGAAGAAGAAGCTAAAGCTGCGGGTGCGGATTTAGTAGGCTCAAGCAATATTATTGATGAAATTAAAGCTGGTAAGATCAATTTTGATGTATGTATAGCTACCCCTGATATGATGGCAGTTATAGGTTCAGTTGCAAGAATTTTAGGACCAAAAGGTTTAATGCCTAATCCTAAACTTGGAACAGTGACATTAGATATTAAGGGTGCTGTTAAGAATGCTAAAAGTGGTCAAGTAGAGTATAGAGCGGACAAAGCAGGTATAATTCACGCAGGTCTTGGAAAATTATCTTTTTCAGATCAAGATTTATTAAAAAATTTGAAAGCGTTTATTGATGCAGTAATTAAAGCAAAGCCTACTGGAGTGAAAGGAAGTTATTTAAAAGCAATATATTTATCTTCTACTATGGGTGCATCAGTACAAATAGATTTAGCTAGCATAGCATAAACTAAATTTAATACATTTGAATCTATATTCTTTAGCTACCTAACCTATTGATTTATGTAAAGCTTAGTATATATTAAACTCATTTGTACCAAATTTTATAAATACAGCTTAAAGTAAAACTTCAAATATTGATCTAGATTTTTGTAAGTAGACTAATAAAGTATGAAAGAATAGTAATCTTAATAAATAATAAGTTATTAAGAAAAGTATAGAAACATCTCAAGTGTTGTAACAAGGAGAATTAATAAAGTGTTAAGATCAGAAAAACCGGAAGCTGTAGAAGAAATAGTAAGTATTTATAAAGATTCACCATCTGTAATCGTTGCTCATTATCACGGATTAACTGTTAGTGAAGTCAATTCACTTAGAGAGTCTCTTAAGTCTAAAGATGCAGGTTTTAAAGTTGTTAAAAATACTTTAGCAAAAATAGCAGCAAATAAAGCGGGTCTTGATGATATTGTAAGCTTATTTTCAGGTCCTACCGCTATTGTTTATTCTAAAGAGCCGGTTGAAATGGCAAAGTTAGTAGTTAATTTTGCTAAAAGCAATGAAAATCTTAAGATTGTTGGCGGTATAGTCGATAAACAAGTATTAAATGAACATTCAATAAAAGAACTTTCTAAGTTACCTTCACTAAATGAACTTAGAAGTAAAATTGTTGGGTTATTACAAGCTCCGGCTACTAAGATTGCAGGTGTTTTACAAGCACCGTCTTCAAGCTTAGCCAGGGTGGTACAAGCAAATGCTAGTAAAAATTAATTCAGATAATAATATATAATAAGTAAAAAGGAAAAAATTATGGCAGATTTAGCTAAAATTGAAGAACAATTATCATCTTTAACATTAATGCAAGCAGCTAAGCTTGTAAAAATGTTAGAAGAAAAATGGGGTGTATCTGCGGCAGCACCTGTAGCTGTAGCAGCTGCTGCCGCTCCTGCTGCTGTAGCAGCTGCTGAAAAAACTGATTTTGAAGTAGTTTTAGCTTCTAGTGGTGATAAAAAAGTGGAAGTAATTAAAGTTGTAAAAGAAATTACAGGTCTTGGTTTAATTGAAGCTAAAAAATTAGTTGATGAAGCTCCAAAACCAATTAAGAGCAATGTGAAAAAAGCAGAAGCAGAAGAAATTAAAAGCAAATTAGAAGCTGCTGGAGCAAAAGTAGAATTAAAGTAATTTTATTTTTATAATAAATATTTTACGTTAATATAAAATTTAAAATTGCTTATTAGAATTTTTAAAAGCCTTATTTTAGTAGTTAAATTTAAATAAGGCTTTTAGCTATTTTGTTAATGAATTACTTTTTCATAAAGCAATTTGTTAGTAATTTCTAGTAGTTAACGCTAAGTTAAACATTACCATTAAAAATTTTTATCAAAATTATCTTCATGTAACAAAAATTTTAGTTAATGTATTTAAGTTATAAAAGTGTAGCCATACTTACGTAACTTAAACCTTAAGCATTTAAAATATATATACTTGAAATATTAATGATGCAGATTTTAAGATAAAAATTTAATCTTAAATTCGACTAAAAAGATTAAGGTTTTGGCAAGACTTGTCCTTAATTAAATGAAGATTTACAGTAAATTATATTAAAAAAATTTACAGTATAAAAATGATAGCAAAAGCTACCTTAAGCTATTATTTCCTTGTTTTTATCAGTATTAAGGCAGATTTTTAAAATCTTATCTTAATGCTTGCGTTAATAAAGTTTAATAATAAGTCTATTAAGTTTCTTTAACTGTTAACTTCAATGTTGATAGTTAATTTTTTATCAGTCAGGAGATTATATGGTTTCATTAAGGGATAATATTGAAGTACAACCCTTGTCACATAATAAAAAAGTAAGAAAAAATTTTGGTCATATAAATTTAGTAGCAGATATACCGAATTTGATTGAAATTCAAAAAAATTCATATGAAAAAAATTTTCTACAGCTAGATACAAAAGATTCCGAAAGAAAAAATAAAGGCTTACAATCTATATTAAATTCAATTTTTCCTATCTCTGATCCTTCTAATATAGCTAATTTAGAATTCGTTAAATATGAATTTGATACTCCAAAATATGATGTGGAGGAATGCACTCAAAGAAGCTTAAGCTATGATTCTGCTCTTAAGGTGACCTTAAGGTTAAGTATCTGGGATATAGATGAAGATACTGGTAGCCGAGAAATTAAAGGTATAAAAGAACAGCAAGTATATATGGGTAATATCCCATTAATGACTAAAAATGGTACTTTTATCATTAATGGTACAGAAAGAGTAGTTGTATCGCAAATGCATCGCTCACCTGGGGTGTTCTTCTATCATGATGAGGGCAAAGTTCATTCTTCTAGAAAACTTTTATATTCTGCACGTGTTATTCCATATAGAGGGTCATGGCTTGATTTAGAGTTTGATGCTAAAGATATTATTTATTTTAGAATAGATAGAAAAAGAAAACTTTATGCTACTACTTTGCTTAAAGCAATAGGCATGAGTACAGAAGAAATTATAAAATTTTATTATGATTCAGTACATTATAAAGCTGTTAAAAATAAGGGGTGGGCAGTTAAATTTATGCCTAGCTATATTACTGCACATAGATTAACAAGTGATTTAATAGATGCTGATACAGGAAATGTTTGGTTTAAAGCAGGACAAAAAATTACTCCTCGCTTAGCTAAAAAATATGCTGGGGAAGGACTCAATAATATTTTAGTATCTCATGAGGCTTTAATTGGTAAATATTTATCTGAGGATTTAAAAGATCCTGAAAGTGATGAAATATTAGCAAAAATCGGTGAAATGATTACTGTTGAGTTACTTAGTGTAATTAGTGATCTTAAAATTAAAAATATTAGTGTATTAGTAATTAATCCTCAATCCGGTCCATATATAAGAAATACTTTATTTTCTGATAAGAATCAAGATCGTGAATCAGCATTATTTGATATTTTTAGAGTATTAAGACCAGGAGAGCCTGCTAATATTGAAGCTGCTGAAAGTTTATTTTATAATTTATTTTTTGACCCTGAAAGATATGATCTTTCAGAAGTAGGTCGAATAAAAATGAATTCAAGGTTAGAATTGAATATTTCTGATGAAACTACAGTTTTAACTACAGATGATATAAAAAATATACTAAGAGTGTTAGTAGAGCTTAAAGATGGTAAAGGGATTATAGACGATATTGATCACTTAGGTAACAGAAGGGTTAGATCGGTTGGTGAATTGATAGAAAATCAATTCAGAATAGGTCTTGTCCGGATGGAAAAGTCAGTGGTTGAAAGAATGTCGGCAGGTGATATTGATACAGTAATGCCTCATGATTTAGTGAATTCTAAGATTTTAGTCTCAGTAGTTAAGGAATTCTTCAGTACTTCGCAATTATCCCAATTTATGGATCAAACAAATCCATTATCTGAAATAACTCACAAAAGAAGATTATCAGCATTAGGTCCTGGTGGTCTTAGTCGTGATAGAGCCGGCTTTGAAGTGCGTGACGTGCATCCAACTCACTATGGTCGTATTTGTCCTATTGAAACACCTGAAGGTCAAAATATCGGACTAATTAACTCTATGGCAACTTATGCTAGAATAAATAAGCATGGTTTTATAGAAAGCCCATATAGAAAAGTCAAAGATGGACATGTAACCGATGAAGTAGTATATCTTTCAGCTATTGAAGAAGGGAAGTATAAGATCGGTCAAGCAAATTCTAAGGTTGATAAAGACGGAGTATTGCAGGGCGAGTTTATTAATTGCCGAGTTGAAGGTGGCAATTTTGTAATGGTAGAGCCGCAAGAAGTAGACTTCATTGATGTAACGCCTATGCAGGTTGTATCTGTTGCAGCTTCCCTTATACCGTTCTTAGAAAATGATGATGCTAACCGTGCTTTGATGGGATCAAACATGCAAAGACAAGCGGTTCCTTTAATTAAAACTGATGCACCTTTTGTGGGTACAGGAGTTGAGGGTGTAGTAGCAAAAGATTCTGGAGCATCTGTACTTGCATTAAATGATGGTATAGTTGAGCAAGTAGATTCGAATAGAATTGTAATTAGAGCTATTGGTCAAAAAACCGAAAGTGCACCTTCAGTTGATATTTATAACTTATTAAAATTCCAAAAGTCTAACCATAATACTTGTATCAATCAAAAGCCTCTAGTTAAGGTAGGTCATTATGTTAAGAAGAATGATATTATAGCTGATGGACCTAGTACCGATAATGGTGAAATTGCTTTAGGTAGAAACGTTTTAGTCGCTTTCTTGCCTTGGAATGGATACAATTTTGAAGATTCAATTTTAATATCAGAGCGAATAGTAAAAGAAGACGTATTTACTTCTGTTCATATTGAAGAGTTTGAAGTAATAGCAAGAGATACTCGCCTTGGTCCTGAAGAAATTACGCGTGATATACCTAATGTAAGTGAAGAAGCACTTCGTCATCTTGATGAGGTCGGAATAATTTATGTAGGTGCAGAAGTAAAAGCAGGTGATATTTTAGTAGGAAAAGTAACGCCGAAAAGCGAGTCGCCTATTACTCCTGAAGAAAAATTACTAAGAGCTATTTTTGGAGAAAAAGCTTTTGATGTGAAAGATTCATCTCTGCATGTTCCATCCGGAGTTAGTGGAACAGTAGTAGAGGTAAGAGTATTTTCTCGTCGAGGTGTTGAAAAAGATCAGCGTGCTATTGCTATCGAAAAGCAGCAAATTGAGAAACTAGCAAAAGATTGTGATGATGAGTTAGAAATTATCGAGCATTTTGTATTTGGTTGGCTTGAAAAGCTTTTAGTAGGGCAGGTAAGCATTAATGGTCCTAAGACAGTGAAAGCTGGACAAACTATTACAAGCGAAACCTTAAAAGGTTTATCTCAAGGACAGCTTTGGCAGTTTACTGTTGAAGATGCAAATGTAATGAACGAAATAGAACAGCTCAAAAGTCATTATGATGGTAAGAAAGAAGCTCTTAATAAAAGGTTTGCTACTAAAGTAGAAAAATTACAAAGTGGAGATAATTTACCTCAAGGTGCTTTAAAAGTTGTAAAAGTATTTATTGCAACTAAGCATAAATTACAGCCTGGTGATAAGATGGCAGGAAGACACGGAAATAAAGGTGTTATTTCACGTATTGTGCCAGAAGAGGATATGCCATTCTTAGAAGATGGAACTGTAGTTGATATTGTTCTCAATCCTTTAGGTCTTCCTTCTCGTATGAATATAGGGCAGGTGCTTGAAACTCATCTTGGTTGGGCATCGGTGAATCTAGCAAAAAAAATAGCAGGTTTAGTAGAAGAACATAAAACTAAACATGCAAGTATTGAGAAGATTAAGAAGTTTTTAATCGAGCTATATGGTGAGAATATTAATCATATACTTGAAAACTCTGAAGAGGAAATTATTTCATTCTGTAATGAAGCTGCTAAGGGAGTATATTTTGCAACTCCAGTATTTGATGGTGCAAAGGTTGAAGACGTTAAGGATATGCTAAGGCTTGCAGGTCAAGATCTTTCAGGGCAAGTAAAGTTAATTGATGGTAGAACTGGTGAGTATTTTGATCGCTTAGTAACTGTAGGACAAAAATATTTATTAAAGCTACATCACTTAGTAGATAATAAAATTCACTCTCGTTCTATAGGTCCTTATAGTTTAGTGACTCAACAACCTCTTGGAGGAAAATCGCATTTTGGTGGTCAGCGTTTTGGGGAAATGGAATGCTGGGCATTACAAGCATATGGAGCTGCTTATACGTTACAAGAAATGTTAACTGTTAAATCAGATGACGTAAATGGTAGAATTAAGATTTATGACTCTATAGTGCGTGGTGAAAATAATTTTGAATCTGGTATTCCTGAGTCATTTAACGTGATGATAAAAGAATTTAGATCTTTATGTCTTAATGTAAAACTTGAAGTGACTTCTTAAGGATTATTGAATAAAAATATTAAAATTTTCTTTTAGGAGGAGCAAGTAGTGCTGCTTTTAAAAGAAAAGAAGTATACTCACACAACGACTCTAATAAAGAAGTAAAATGCAGATACTTCAAAAGTTGGAAGTCAAATAAGCGGTAAAGCAAGGCGTAGAAAACTACGTGAGCAAAACTAAGTACCAAAATCTTGAAGCATCAAGGTATATAAGAGCAATTTTAAGGAAAAAGTATTTATGAGTGTAGTAAATTTTTACGGACAATTAAGTAATACTCAACAATTTGATCAGATAAGAATTAATATAGCAAGTCCAGAACAAGTACGTTCATGGTCTTTCGGTGAAGTAATAAAACCTGAAACTATTAATTATCGTACTTTTAAACCTGAGAAAGATGGTTTATTTTGTGCAAGAATTTTTGGTCCAGTAAAAGATTATGAATGTCTTTGCGGCAAGTATAAGCGAATGAAAAATCGTGGTATTACTTGTGAAAAGTGCGGTGTTGAGGTTACTGTTTCTAGAGTAAGACGTGAAAGAATGGGTCATATAGAACTTGCGGCTCCCGTTGCTCATATTTGGTTTCTAAAGTCTCTTCCTTCAAGAATTAGTACGCTGCTTGATATGACGATGCGAGATATAGAAAAAATTCTTTATTTCGAACATTATATGGTAGTTGATCCTGGATTATCTATTCTACAAAAAGGCGAACTTTTAACTGAAGAAGAACTACAAAAAGCAAAGGATAAATACGGGGAAGATGCGTTTACTGCGTCTATCGGTGCGGAAGTAGTGCAACAAATGCTTAAAGAGCTTGATTTCCCAACATTAAAGCAAGAGCTGTACGAAGAACTACAAAATACGACTTCAGAAGTAAAAAAGAAAAAGTTAGTAAAGCGTTTAAAATTAGTAGAGGACTTTTTAGAATCTGAAAATAAGCCAGAATGGATGATTATGAACGTGTTGCCGGTCATGCCTCCAGAGCTTAGACCGCTTGTTATGTTAGATGGCGGAAGATTTGCTACTTCAGATCTTAATGAACTTTATAGAAGAGTAATTAATAGAAATAATCGTCTAAAGAAACTTATAGAGTCGAAAGCACCTGATATAATTGTTAGAAATGAAAAAAGAATGCTGCAAGAAGCAGTGGACGCGTTATTTGATAACGGACGCCGCGGTAGAGCAGCAAAAAATGCTAATAAGCGTCCATTTAAGTCATTAAGTGATATGCTGAAAGGTAAGCAAGGTCGTTTCCGTCAAAACTTACTTGGTAAAAGGGTAGACTACTCAGGACGTTCAGTTATCGTAGTAGGACCTGAGCTTAAACTTCATCAGTGTGGTTTACCTAAAAAAATGGCTTTAGAATTATTCAAGCCTTTCATTTATTCAAAACTTGAGTTATATGGTATTGCTACAACTATTAAAGCAGCTAAAAGAATGGTTGAGGCTGAAAAGCCTGAAGTTTGGGATATACTTGAAGAAGTTATAAGAGAACACCCTGTGTTACTTAATAGAGCTCCAACATTGCACCGTCTTGGCATTCAAGCATTTGAGCCGTTATTAATCGAAGGTAAGGCAATACAGCTTCATCCGCTTGTTTGTGCTGCTTTCAATGCGGACTTTGACGGGGATCAAATGGCTGTACATATTCCTTTATCGATTGAAGCCCAGCTTGAAGCTAGGGTATTTATGATGTCTACTAATAATATCTTAAGCCCTGCTAATGGACGTCCTATTATTGTACCAGATAAAGATATAGTACTCGGCTTATATTATTTAACGCTTGTTTTTGATCATGAGGTAGGCGAGGGTATGATGTTCTCAGACTTAACTGAGATGGAGCATGCTTTATATAACAAATTTATAACGATTCATACTAAGATAAAATATCGTCGTAATCAGTTAAATGCCGAGGGCAAAATAGTTCCTGTAATAGTTGATACTACTTATGGAAGATTAATGGTTGGTGAGTTATTGCCTTCTAATCCTAATATAGAATATAAGTTTATTAATAAGCCTTTAACTAAAAAAGATATCTCTTTAGTAATAGATTTAGTCTATCGTCACTGCGGTCAAAAAGCTACAGTAATTTTTGCTGATCAGCTGATGAAACTTGGCTTTAAATATGCTTGTTCTTCAGGCATTTCTTTTGGTATGGATGATATGGTTGTACCAAAATCTAAAATTGTTCATATTGACGAAACACAACTTGAGATCAAGGAATTTGAGCAGCAATATTCAAATGGTTTAATTACTTACGGCGAAAAATATAACAAAGTAATTGATGCATGGTCAAGATGTACTGATAGAGTAGCTAATGACATGATGAAAGAAATTGCTAAACCACCTGTTAGTGATGATTCAAATCAACAAAAGATAAACTCTATCTATATGATGGCTATTTCAGGTGCTAGAGGATCTTTCCAGCAAATTAAACAGCTGGGTGGTATGCGTGGGCTTATGACTAAATCAAATGGTCAAATTATACCAATACCTATTATCGCTAACTTTAAGGAAGGGCTAACTGTATTTGAGTGCTTTAACTCCGCTAATGGAATGCGTAAAGGACAAATAGATACAGCTTTAAAAACAGCAAGTTCAGGTTACTTAACAAGAAAATTAGTAGATGTTGCACAAGATTGTATTATTACTGAAAAAGATTGTAATACCGATAAGGGTATTGAAGTAAAGAGTATTATAGAAGGTGGTGAAGTAATAGAGCCTTTAGCTGAAATGATTTTAGGTCGTACAGCAGCTATTAATATATATCATCCAGTAACTAATGATTTAATCCTTACCAAAGGTGAATTAATTAATGAGTCTAAATTAGAGCAAATCGAATCTGCAGGTTTAGATAGAATTATGATTAAGTCGGTACTAACTTGTGAAAGTTCCACCGGTATATGTGCTATATGTTATGGTAGAGACCTTGCTACCGGTTCGTTAGTTTCCGAAGGAGAGGCTATAGGGGTGATTGCTGCTCAATCTATTGGTGAGCCAGGTACACAGCTTACAATGAGAACTTTCCACATTGGAGGAGCGGCAACAAAAGGAGCGGAAGTATCTTCTGTAGAAGCCTCGTATGATGCAAAAGTAAAAATTCTTAGCCGTAACGTGGTTATTAATTCCGAAGAACGAAAAATTGTTATGAGTCGTAACTGTGAGTTATTATTACTTGATAATAATGGTAATGAAAAAGCTCGTAGTAAAATCCCATATGGTGCTAGATTACTTGTTGATGAGGGTGATATGGTTACTAAGACGCAGAAGCTTGCAGAATGGGATCCATATACTATACCTATTATTACTGAAAAATCTGGTAAAGTATTATTTAAAGATATGGTTGAGGGAATTTCGGTACGTGACGTAACTGATGAGGCAACTGGTATTCCAAGTAAAGTTATCATTGAATCAAAACAATATTCACGTGGAGCAGAACTAAGACCAAGAATCCAGCTTCTTGACGCTAAAGGTGAAATTATCATGTTATCAAATGGTTTAGAAGCAAGATATTACTTACCAGTTGGAGCGGTTTTAAGTGTAGAAGATGGGGTACAAATATCAGTAGGTGATATAATTGCACGTATTCCTAAAGAGTCAACTACTACTAAGGATATTACCGGTGGTTTACCAAGAGTAGCCGAGCTTTTCGAAGCAAGACGTCCAAAAGATCACGCAGTGATTGCTGAGATAGATGGTCGAGTAGAGTTTGGTAAAGATTATAAATCTAAGAGACGTATTATTATATATCAAGTTGATGGTTCGATGGGTCTTGAGTATATGGTGCCAAAAGGTAAGCATGTTGTGATTAATGAGGGAGACTTTGTTAAGAAAGGTGATTTATTAATTGATGGTAATCCAGTACTTCAGGATATTTTAAAAGTGATGGGGGTAGAGCTTCTTGCAAGCTATATTGTTAAAGAGGTTCAGGCTGTTTATCGTCTACAAGGTGTAAAAATTGATGATAAGCACATAGAAGTAATTATTCGTCAGATGTTGCAGAAAGTAGAAATAACAGACTCAGGCGGTACTACATTATTAGTAGGTGAGAAGATAGATCGACGTGAATTTGATGAAGTAAATGAAAAAGCAATTAAGAATGGTTTAAGAGCTGCTGATGCTCAGTTAATATTACAAGGTATTACTAAGTCTTCTCTGCAAACTAGATCATTTATATCTGCTGCATCGTTCCAAGAAACCACTAGGGTTTTAACTGAAGCTGCTATTGCTGGTAAAGTTGATAAGCTAAGAGGACTTAAGGAAAATGTTATAGTTGGGCGTTTAGTACCTGCAGGAACAGGCTTCTTTATGGACAAAATGCGTAAAGTAGCAGCAAAGCTTGATGAAGAAAATGCATAAGATTTGTGCGTAACTTACAGCAATCTCATAAGGAAGTATATCCTTGAGATTGCTTCGTCAAAAAAGTCTTTAAATATATGCATCTTAGATTAATAGTTTTTATAATTTTTTGTGTATTTATTCTACCTAGTTGTAGTAATAAAAAGATTTATAAGAATTCAAATTCATTTCAAGGGATAGTAATTAGAGGTAAGCAAGAAGCGAGACAACTAGATATTCCAACTGCTAATATTTCTATAGTTCCTTATAGTATTCAAGAGGGTGTATATAGTTGTAGGGTACTTGTTAAAGAAAAACAATCTCAACCACTACCGGCTGAGAGCCGGTAGGTTGATGGTAGGCACTGGAAGTGCCTTAGAATTTAAGCTGCTTATTCCAATCTAATGTTAGAAATAGCAATTGGTTTATGAGCTTCTGTA
>DYDT01000138.1 GCA_020404485.1 Rickettsia endosymbiont of Diachasma alloeum
AAGCATTGACATGATAAATAATCCTAAACATTTTGCTCTTGATAAATTCAGCGCAATATGTTCTTGTAATAAATTGACTAAAGGAGCGGATTGATCTGTCATATATGAACCAAGTATTGTTGCCTCTATCATCATGAATTATCAAAAAAATTCAACCATTTAGTCCTTACATCTCTAAAAATTGTCATGTAGTAAGATTAAAAGCGTAGATTATCTCGCTTTATTTGGATTCCTGCTTTCACAGGAATGACACCCAACCCATGCAATAACTCTTGATCTTAGAAATGGAAAAATTTACTCTATTAAATCTTTCCATTCAGGATTAATTTTTTCTATTAATTCTACTTTCCAACTGCGTTTCCATTTTTTCAATGCTTTTTCTCTTGTAAGTGCTTCTTTAATGTCAGCAAATTCTTCTGTATAAACAAGTTTCGTAACATTATATTTTGAGGTAAAGCCTTTAATTATTTTTTGTTTATGTTCATAAGCACGACGTATTATATTATTAGTAATACCAATATATAAAATACTATTCTTATTAGAGCATAATATATATACACAGTACATTTTTATTTTTTAATCTTGTTTACTAGATTCCTGCGATCAACGGCATGACATAGAAAAATGCAGGAACGGCATAATTCATCTATCTATCTCACCGAATACTATATCAAGTGTTGCTATAATAGTAATAACATCTGCCATTAAATGACCTTTGGACATAAAATCAAGTCCTTGCAAGTGAGCAAATCCTGGGGCCTTTATTCGGCATCTGTAAGGTCTGTTACCGCCATTAGAGTATAAATACACGCCAAACTCGCCTTTAGGAGCTTCTACTGCCTTATAAATCTCGCCGGCTGGAACATCATAACCTTCTGTATAAAGCTTAAAGTGATGAATCATTGCTTCCATAGATTCTTTCATTTTAGCCCTTGTTGGTGGTGCTAGTTTTGGATCATCAGTTTTAACCGGACCTTGCGGCATTTTTTCTATACATTGCTTGATTATCTTAACAGATTCATACATTTCAAGCATACGCACTAAATATCTGTCATAACAATCGCCATTTTTGCCGATCGGTACTTCAAAATCCATTTCGTCATATACGTCATAAGGATTTGATTTACGTAAATCCCAAGCTATGCCTGAACCTCTAAGCATTGGTCCTGAAAATCCCCAGTCCATGGCTTCTTTTTGTGAAACAACACCAATATCCACTAAACGCTGTTTCCATAACCTATTTTCATTTAGCAGATTTTCAATATCTTGAAGTTTAGGTGGAAATTGCTGGATGAACTTATCAATATCTTCAAGTAAGCCGCTAGGCAAATCCTCAGCAACGCCGCCTGGTTTGAAATAGTTTGAGTGCATACGAGAACCAGAAACACGTTCGTAAAACTCCATGATCTTTTCACGCTCTTCAAACAGCCATAATAAAGGAGTGGTTGCCCCGACATCTAAAGCTTGGCTACCGATATTTAACGTATGGTTCAGGATTCTCGTTAGTTCTGAAAATAGCGCCCTAATAAACTGAGCTCTTCGTGGTATTTCGCACTCTAATAGCGATTCGGCAGCTAAAGCAAAAGCGTGTTCTTGACACATTGGCGAAACATAATCAAGCCGATCAAAATAAGGGATAGCCTGTAGGTAAGTTTTATGCTCAATCAGCTTTTCGGTACCACGATGAAGTAACCCAATGTGAGGATCAGCATTATTTACTACTTCCCCGTCCATCTCAAGAATTAACCGAAGTACGCCGTGCGTTGCCGGATGCTGCGGACCAAGATTTAACGTTATACTTTTTGCGTTGTTTTGCATGATAGTTATTTTTATATTAAAGGTTCTTCCATATTAACAGTACCTAAAGGTAATATTTCAACATTATCATTTATTATACAATCAAATAGAAAAGGGTTAAAATAAGCAAAAGTGTTATATAATTCTTGATTTTGTTTATTTACCAAAACAAGTTGGTATGAAAAAGAAAATTCATTATAATTTATTTGCCACCCATAATTAGACTCAACATCTTCACTGTAACGTATAAATGATTTATTTACAGGATCAATTACCATATGTTTTGAAAAGTCACTAATGGTACATAAATGTATATATGGTACTTTTTGTTCTTTAAATGTTTTAAAAAATTCTTTATCTATTTTAAATACAGAATCTTTATACAATGTTAAATTATTTCGTTGTCCTTTTACAATATGTGGAATCATTTCTTTAATAGTAAAAATTCTAATAGTCATTTAGCTTTCTCATCGCCAGGTAATACATAAGTAGGGCTGTGCCAAGGTGAGCTAAAATCAAACTCACGATATTCTATATCTAAATTAACAGGCTCATAGGTTACTTTTCTAGCTTGTTCATCATATTTAACTTGTGTATATCCGGTTAATGGGAAGTCTTTACGTAAAGGATGCCCCTCAAACTCATAATCGGTAAGAATTCGCCTTTTATCGTCATTACCGTCAAAGTTTACTCCATACATATCATAAACTTCACGTTCATACCAACAAGCGGCGTTAAATATACTCATTGCCGATGGGATGCTTTCCTGTTCGGATACGTAAGTTTTAATGATAAGACGTTTATTTAGTTTTAAACTCAATAAATTGTATACTACTTCAAACCGTTTAGTTCTTTCAGGGAAATCGCTACCGAATAAGTCGGTTAGTATGGTAAAACGTAGTTCTTCTGATTCTTTTAAGGTTTTTAAGAAAGGTAGTAAAAAATTCAGATCAACTTTATACGCTATGTAATCCTTAACTATAATAGGAGTTATTAGAATGTTGGACTTAGCAGTAAGCTTTTCAATGATTTTTTCGAGCGTCATATTTAAAACCTGTAGTGCGTTGGATTTTCTTTTGTAACTGCATAAGTCCGTAAATTAAAGCTTCAGCTGTAGGAGGGCAGCCAGGGACATATACGTCAACCGGTACAATTCGGTCACAGCCTCTTACTACCGAGTAAGAGAAGTGATAATACCCACCACCATTAGCACAACTACCCATTGAAAGTACCCATTTAGGTTCAGCCATTTGGTCGTATACTTTACGTAATGCTGGTGCCATTTTGTTGGTTAGAGTTCCTGCAACTATCATAAGATCGGACTGCCTAGGGCTTGGTCTAAACAGCATGCCAAAGCGATCCATATCATACCTACTTGCTGCTGCTTGCATCATCTCAACAGCACAACAAGCAAGCCCAAAAGTCATAGGCCATAATGAATTGCTTCTCGCCCAACCGATAACATCATCGATTTTAGTTAATAAGAATCCTCGATTTGAAAGTTCATTATTAAGCAGCTCATCTTCTTGATAAAAATTATTATGCATTTTATTTTTACATAAGTTAAATTATATGCCACCCCGTGGCTTGACCACGGGGTCTTGTGTAACGGCTTGTATCCTAAGATACCACAATCAAGTTGCGGTATGACAGGAAATTACTCCCAGTCTAAAGCTCCTTTCTTCCATTCATATATAAATCCTACAGTAAGCACGAATAAGAAGAACATCATTGAGAAAAAGCCTATTTTACCTATTGTTCCAAGACTAATAGCCCAAGGAACTAAAAATGTGATTTCAAGATCAAAGATAATAAATAAAATAGCAACTAAATAAAATCGTATATCAAATTTTGATCTGGCATCGTCGAAAGGTTCAAACCCGCACTCATAAGGCTCTAATTTGTCCTTATTATATTTCTTGGTAGATAACAGATTAGGTAAAATCATTATTAAGCTAGATACCAATGTTGCAATACCAAAAAATATAGCAATCGGTAAATATTTTTGTAAGAGTTCTGAATTCTGTAGCATAATTTTTTTATTGTTTTATGGTCATTGCGAGGAGAGGCGAAGCATCGACGCGGCAATCTCAGGATGCTTGACAAGATTGCTTCGTCGCTTTGCTCCTCGCAATGACACTATATTCTATATTTACCCCAAATAACATTATTTATCAATGACAATATCGGGTTTGACTAATAACTTCATTAAAATTAGTACCCAAATGCTGCTTGCCACCCACCATATTTGCCAAACATTATATGAAATCATGCCGATAATGTAATAATTTATGAAACATGCATAAGAGCTTGCCCTAAAATTATCATTTGCTATGTTACCGATTTGTTTGAGATATTTGTAAACCAAGCTTAAGAATAAAGCTAACCCTATTAATCCCAGCTCTAAGGTAATTTGTAATATGTTATTATGCGGGTGAAGCGGCAAAGGATGCCATTTTTCACCCTTATAATCGATCATTTCACTATCTTTAACTTGGGTATATTTAGAAGAATTAAAGCCATTAATCATAAGCGGTTTTTCAGTAATTCTATTTGCAACAAAATGCCAAATAAAGAGACGGTGAGCTGCTGATAGGTGAGTAGTCAAATATTTGTCTGATAACTCCTTAGGATTAATTTGTCCGGCTATAATTGGAAATAATATTGAGCTGATTATTAGACCAAATATTATCAATTTAGAACATATTGGTTTTATGAGCCTTGCTAAAATAAATACTATTCCCCCTAAGCTAAACCCTAAGAAACTTGCTAAACTATCAGAAATATTTAATAAATAAAGCACTAAGATATATAATATTAGAGCTAGGTAATATTTTTTATTATGAGTTAAAATAGCGATAACTACCCATGTAGTAATTGATAATAAAGCACAACCCCGATCTAGCATATAAAGGTTAAAATTTGCTTTAAATATTTTAGTTAAGAACCCATGAGAGAAATATTCAATAAAGAATAGTGAAATTGCGGTAAGAGTGCCAAATATTAAAGCTTTTTTAAGCTGTGGACGATTTTGAAATGGTTTGAAATTACTAACCACAAAACCAAGAAATAAGATTGTAAAGACTTGAGTAAAGTTAATTAAGCTATTAATAGGTCTGATCGAAAATAAACAAGATATCAAGCACCAACCAGCGAAGAGTAGTTCTGTTTTATTCTCACTACCCCATATGTCATTCCCTCGAAAGCGGGAATCCAGTAAAATATGCAAAACATTCTTTCTAGATCTTGCGGTCAAGCCGCTGGATGACAATGCATGTATAATAACACCCAGCAAAAACACCGTTACAGTAGCTGCGACTGATAAGCCGGCAACCATGCCAAGGCTAGGAATTAAGAATATAAAAAAATAGTTTATCATTTTAACTTAAAAACACTCTTTAGCAAATATTTCATAAATAGGGTGTTCGAATGTAGAAAGTGCAATGCTGCCAGAGGTCATCCAACCTTGAAAAAGTAATTTAGGGTCTTCGTCAATTATATATTCCGTTATAGTCATCAATATATAATTATCTTCGTTATACGGATCAAGGTTTTTAACACATTTATGTATTTTAATTTTTATATTACTAAAATATTGTTCTTCGCCAACTTTAAACGTGAGTTTTTCAGATTTAGCAGTCGTTTTATTTAAGGCAATAATCTCACAATTATCACAATTTTTGAATTCTGTACTATCACTCATGTCTTGATCAGAATTTAAAACCGGTGGATCATTATTAATAAGGTTAAATATGTCATTCTCAATATCTTCAGTAGTCGTAACAGAATCTAATTCCTCTGCAAATATGGTAGGCGAGCAGGTAAATATAATAAACGCTAAAATGGTTTTTAAAGATTTCATAAGTAAATTATGTAGTTTTAAGAATTATATACTATAGGCTATTAATGGCAATGATAATTTATGATAGGTTTTAAACGTCATTGCGAGGAGAGGCGTTGTTTACATGGATAAAAAAACGTTTTCAATGTCATTCCCGCGTAGGCGGGAATCCCAAAAAATTAAATAAATACTAGATTCTTGCTTTTAGCTAGGAATGACAATTAAACCAATATGATCTATTCAAAAGAATTACTAAACTCAATTTTGCGTCAGGATTTTCCTAGTTTTATCGTTAAAGTATTTAACACTATTAACCCGGGTGCTGAATATTATCCTAGTAAACATATAAATATAATTAGCGATTATCTAACGGCAGTGCAAAATGGTGATATTAATCGCTTAATAATTAACATACCGCCACGCAAGCCTGAAATCCATCTGCGTTAGTGTTGCTTGGTCTGCTTTTTTGCTTGGAATTGATTCAACCAAGCGTATTAACGCCAGTTTAGGATAAGAGAAGTATTTATGTGGCTAAAACATCAAGTTTAGTATGAGATTTAGTGATAGCATAAGAAGTAACACAAGCTAGAATATGCACCAAGAAATTAACAGGA
>DYDT01000139.1 GCA_020404485.1 Rickettsia endosymbiont of Diachasma alloeum
AGATACATTGGTTACTATTTTGTATAATATTTCTACCCAATCAGCATGTTGGATAAGGCTTTTGCACTCAATATTTTGCCATCCGGAGATAACAAAATGAAAAATTGTCATGTAGTGAGCTTTTTTATAAATATCCTCTGTGACATCAATGAAGACTTCAAACCACACAATAAAATTATCTTGACTCATGACTAACATAAAATACAACTTAGCAGCTGCCTATAAAATAATGGCATATTTGTCGATGGATGACCATACTTATACCCATTTATCAGCAAGACCGAAAAATGCTGATTTCTATTATATTTAGCCTTTTGGGCTTAGGTTTGAAGAAGTAACAGAGCATAATCTTCTAAAAGTTAGTTTAGATAGGAAAATTCTAGAGGGAGAGGAATATCAATATAATAAGACTGGTTATTTTATTCATGGAAGTATTTATCAAGCACGCCCTGATATTTCAGCTATTTTCCATTACCATACTCCAGCAAGTATTGCAGTCTCTGCTTTGAAATGCGGATTACTGCCGATCAGCCAATGGGCATTACATTTTTACAACAGAATTTCTTACCATGAATATAATTCTTTGATATTAGACGCCGATAAACAAAGCAGCAGGCTAGTTAATGATCTCAAACAAAATTATGTGATGCTACTTCGTAACCATGGTGTTATTACTTGCGGAAAAACAATACATGAAGCTATGTTTTATGCTTATCATTTAGAGCAAGCTTGCAAAACACAATGTTTACTAAATTCAGCTAATAAACAAGATCTTATAATACCCTCCGAAGAAATATGTAAACAAACTGTAAAAGATTTATTATCATTTGAAGAAGATTCAGGCAAACGTGACTGGGATGCTTGGCTAAGAGTTATAAAAAATAATCATTGCAAATAATAGCATTGACATATTATAATTTACAACATGATAAATAGACATATAACATCATTTGTAAAACAATCTTTAAACGATTTTTCTGCCGTTCTTATCATTGGAGCTAGGCAAGTTGGTAAGTCTACATTAGTAAAGCAGTTGTGTGATGAGGGAATTTTTAAATCCTATATCACTTTAGATGATATTTCGCAATTAGAAGCAGCAACCGCAGACCCTCACGGATTTATAAAAAACGCAAGCTATCCTCTTGCTATTGATGAAATTCAAAGAGCTCCCGATCTTTTAAAAGCTATAAAAAAATCAATAGATGAAGATAAGAAACCAGGACGTTTTCTTTTAACCGGATCAGCTAATATTTTTTCTTACCCCGGAATATCTGAAAGCCTAGCGGGACGCATTGATGTAATACATCTTGAGGGGTTAAGTTTAGGTGAAATTTTAAATCAAAATAATCCCTCTTCTTTTATATCAGATATTTTTTCCGGCAACACTATCCATGAATTAAAGGATAAATGGACTGAAGAGCTAAAACATAAACCAGAAATAAATCCTCAATTTCTCAATGAATATATTTTTTATGGTGGATTTCCAGAAATCGCACTAAAAAAGCAAGAAAGATTTCGTGAACGTTGGTTCTCTTCTTATCAATCAGCTTATATTGAACGAGATGTACGAAATATAAATAAATTTTTGGATGTCGTTTCTTTTGCTAAACTTTTTCGTTTGATTGGTTTACAAAGCAGTAATTTATTAAATCAAAAGAATTTAGGTAACGAAATAGGATTAGACCAGAGAACAATATCAAGATATTTAGAGATTTTAGAAACAACTTTTCAGGTAAATCAGTTGACACCTTGGTTTAGTAATACCCGTAAAAGATTAATTAAAACTTCCAAGATTTATATGAATGATTCAGGTTATGCATCATATTTACATGGCATAACAACTCCTGATCTATTACCAACAAGTCCTTATTACGGAGCAATATTTGAAACATGGTTATGGGCAGAATTAAGGAAGTTATTAACTTTAACTACAGGAATAGAACAAACATTTTATCGCACACATTTAGGAAAAGAAGTTGATTTTCTTTTACATAAAGGTGATATATTTTGTGGTTTAGAGTGTAAAAGTACAGAAACTATTCAACGTCAACATTTTACAGGACTGAAAGATTTATCCGAAGCCCTAACCTCGCGAATTATGCATGGCATTATACTTTATAACGGCAATGAAATAATCAGTTTTTTCGACAAATTCCTTGCCGTACCCTTAAGATGTATAATTTGAATGTAACATTTTGTAACATAATACACCTTGCACCATTCAGCATTAAATATTAATATTTTAAGTATATATTATTAGTATTTTAAATGCAGCAAGTTACATTATCAAAGCCCGTAAGCTGTTACGGAATAGGTATTCATTCTGGGAAACGTACTCAGTTAACTATTGAACCTACTAAAGAAAATACCGGTATTATTTTCGTAAGAACGGATATATCTTCAGAAAATAATTATATTGAAGCAAAATATTATAACGTTTCTGATACTTTACTTTCTACTACTATAAGCAATAGCAACAAAATACAAGTCTCAACAATTGAACATATAATGGCTGCATTATGGGGATGCGGAATTGACAATGCTATTATCAAAATAGATGGTCCTGAAGTTCCTATAATGGATGGAAGTAGTAAGCCTTTCGTCTTTATGATCGAGTGTGTTGGGAAAAAACTACAAAATGCTCCTAAAAAATATCTAAAAATTTTAAAAGAAGTAACAGCTGCTCATAAAGATTGCGAATTGATATGTAGCCCTTCTGATCACATGAAAATAGATTTAACTATTGATTTTAATAGTAAAGCTATAGGAAGACAAAGCTTAGTCTTTTCAAAACAAGAATCTTTTAATGATAATATTGCCGATGCTCGTACTTTCGGCTTTACGAAAGATGTTGATTATTTACAAAGTAAAGGACTTGCTCTAGGTGCTTCATTTGAGAACGTAATAGGAATAGACGATCAAGATAAAGTCTTAAATCCTGATGGATTACGTTATCAAGATGAATTTGTGCGTCATAAATTATTAGACCTATTTGGCGATCTATATACTTCTGGTAATAACATTATAAGCTCAATCAATGGCTATAAAACTAGTCATGCTCTTAATAACGAATTATTACACCGAATATTTAGCGATAGTACTTCTCATAAGTTTGTTAATGCTAGCGAGCTATAGTAGATCTTCTTCTTTTATTCATAACATTTGCTAAGTTGCTATATTCTTGAGCCTTATTAGGTTTCTCATAGAATGGATTCATTACTCTACCAATATCTTTGGCATAACTTTCTTTTTCAATATTTAATGATATTTTATTTTTGTTACAAAAATCATTGAACCCATTATTTCTTATTTCATAAATAAAATTATTTCTTATCTCCTGAAATTTCTCTCTCTTATCATGATCTTTCATTTTCCAATAATTCTTATCGGTAATTAACTTTTTTAACACTGCTGTTTGCAGAATTTGTTCTTTAGTATATTTTGCCAACTGATCTAAATTTTTATAATCTGGAGTGTCGTGCTTTTTACATTCTTCATTTATATTTAACTTAAATATTGTTCTTATTCTATTTTTTTCTTTTTCACTAAGCCCTCCAGTAATTAACGAAATAGAAGTTAATATGCCATAACCTGTAGCTCTTAAAATTCCAAGTACATTTCCGCTTGCTCCTTGAACAATAGCAGTAGATATAGCAGAAGTTATACCAGCTACATTATTCGTAAGTACTATACCAACACTTTTAAGATTTCTGCTAGTTACTTTGTACTGATCACTATTTAAATCTTTTTTTTTCTTAGGTGGTGTAAATAATTCACTTTTTAGAATATCGTTTAAACTAGGTTCTAATGATAATATATAATCTTGCTGGACTTTAGCATTTCTATTTTGTACTAATAAATTATTTTCTTTATGAAGTTTACGTAAATTGCGTATTTTAATAGTTTCATTTATAGCCTGAATTCCTACACTAACCGCAGTTATAGCAGCTACTACTATAACTATAGGCGATACAGGTGTAAAAAGCCCTGAAACCGCAATTGCTACCCCTGTTAATGAAATAGCATAATTTAAAGAATTACTAAGTAATATTTTATTGGTTTTACTTTCTGTAAAACGATTCCAATTATTATTAATTTTATCTAATATTATTCGAAATCTTGATTTTTTTAAATCAACCATTTATTTTTTTATTTTATTTGTTTAATTAACTTCTCTTATAATCCAAATTATAGTATAAATTCTAATAAAAAACAAAAGTAAATGTCTGGAAAAGAATTAAATAAAATTGTTGCAGCTATATTGTTTGCAAGTTTAATTGCTATGATGGTTGGATTTATTGCAAATATATTATATAAACCAGTTTTAGAACCAAAACATCGAGGTTATAGTATTGCAGTGCAGGAAGTTTCAGAAACACCTACTACGCAAGCACAAACTCCAATCAATATACCGGAATTGATGAAAACTGCAAATGCTGATAATGGTCGTGAAATAGCTAAAAAATGTTTAATGTGCCATTCTCTTGATAAAGATGGTCCAAATAAGATAGGACCTCATCTATGGGATGTAGCAGGTCGTCCTAAAGCAAATATATCCGATTATAAATATTCCCCTGCTCTATCAGCTCTTGGAGGTAGTTGGGATGATGATAGTTTGTTTGCTTTCTTACATAAACCAAGTAGCTATGCTCCTGGTACTAAAATGTCTTTTGCCGGTATATCAAAACCGCAAGACATCGCAGATGTTATATTATTTTTAAAAACTTATGTTCATGATAAATGAGTACTTAACTGACATTTGGTTAATAATCGGAGTAATTTGTATAATTGCAGAATTTTTTACAATTCCAAATATTGGTTTCTTATTTTTTGGATTTGGAGCATTGTCAAATGCTCTTATAATTTATCATTACCCTTTAATTAACTTAACAAATCAAATAACGCTTTTTGGTTTATTATCTCTCATATGGTTTTGTATATTATATTATCCTCTCAAAAAATACGTATATAGCAAAACTACTTCTAATGAAAACTATTCCGATATGATAGGTAAAGAAGCTGAAGTTTATAGCGAGTTAATTTCTGAAGAAAACCTTGGACAAGTAAAATGGTCAGGGGTCATTATGAACGCTTACCTTATACCAAACGAGCAAGCTAAAGCTGGTGATAAAGTCTTTATTACCAAAGTTAAAGGTAATATATTAATCTGCTCTAAACACAGACCTAAATAATAATCTGATGAAAAACAATACTTAAGGATTACCACGTGAATCAAGGGTCGTCATTGCAAGAAAATTATAGGCTCTGTCTCATCAATTGTGTAAATTTCGTGAACCATTAAATTCTACCATCAAATTTGATCATAAAATGAGCCATAGCTTCATTCCAATTGGGGATAGGCATAGACCATTTTTTGG
>DYDT01000140.1 GCA_020404485.1 Rickettsia endosymbiont of Diachasma alloeum
AAACAGAATTAGTGTATCAACATAAATTTAAAACTAGGGAGGCAGCAAAACATGCTATATTTGAATATATAGAGGTATTTTACAACCGTATCAGAATGCATTCTTCTAATGACTATCTTTCACCAGTAAAATATGAAGAAATACAACAATGTGCATGAACAACTGTCCGGAAAAGTGTTGACAGATCACAATGTTGTGCATGTTAATATATATTTCCTTTCCGTGTTAGCTATACCTGAAAAAACTATCATAGCTCATTTAGGAAGCGGTAGTAGTTTATGTGCTATTAAAAATGGTATAAGTTGAGCTAGTTCTATGGGGTTTAGCGTACTTGATGGCGTTATGATGGGAACTAGAATGGGTAGCCTTGACCCAGGAGTAGTGCTATATCTTATTGATCACGAAAAAATGACCACTTCAGAGATAACTGATTTGTTATATAAGAAATCGGGATTGCTTGGTATATCGGGCGAAAGCTCCGACATGCGTACTTTGCTTGCAAGCAATAATCATGATGCTAAATTTGCCATAGATTTATTCGTACATCGTATTGTGCTTGAAATAGGCAAGTTAGCGGCAGCACTAGAAGGGCTTGATTGCTTAATATTTACTGCCGGTGTCAGTCAAAATTCCGCAATAATACGTGAGATGATTAGCGACAAACTTTTATGGCTCGGTATTAAAATAGACGATACAAAAAATCAAAAAAACGAGTATATAATAAGTGCTGAAAATAGCAGAATTAAAGTCTTCGCCTTGCCGACAAATGAAGAACTGATTATCGCAGAAGAGGTAATAAGGTTTTTATAAATATCTATACCTTTTACTTTATCATTGTAATTTCAATGTTATTTTTATATTATTATACTAAATAATCAACTAGTCAATTTTTTAAGTATGCACATAGAATATAAAGTTACTGTTTCTGAAAACGGTAGAATAAATATCCCAACAAAAATTCGTGATCAGTTGCATATTTCTTCAGGGGATCAATTGATGTTAGTTTTTGATAAGGAGTTAAAACTTATTCCTTTGAAAAGTAAAATTAGAGCATTTCAAGAATTAGTAAAATCTAAAAATAATATATCTTTGGTTGACTCGCTAATTAAATCGAGAAAAGAGGAGTTTGATAATGAATAAATGCATTTTAGATTCATCTGCTTTACTTGCATTATTTAATTCAGAAAAAGGTTGGGAAAAAATTGAAGAATTATTGCCGTTATCTATTATGTCTACGGTAAATATAGCAGAAGTAGTTGCGGAATTAGATAAAAAATTAGCTGTGTCATCTATTCAGAGTAAAGAAATGATTATAGCAGCAATAAATAAAATTGTGCCTTTAGATTTTGATCAATCTATTGAGGTTGGTCGTTTACGAAAAGAAACGAAAAAATTTGGTTTATCACTTGGTGATCGAGCTTGTATTGCTCTTGGCTTTTGACTACTGGTTACACTATATATACAGCAGATAAAGTTTGGGCTAATTTGCCGTTAAATTGTAATATTGTTTTAATTCGTTAAATATATGGATTTGAATTTAGATGCCGAGGATGAAAGTGATAAATATAATTGGGAATTATATCATCAATTTGAAGAAGTAGTATAAAGGTAGCGATGCAGAAATAAAAAAAATATTAGATCAATTTAATTTACAAGATTTTTTACATATTCCTATAATATTTGATTTATCAAAAGTTGCACTTGTTAAAGCTATTACATAAAAAATATTCCTTTAGATTATAAGGATAAATTTAATGAAGGTAATGCCTTACATGTTGCATGCGGTGCCGGTGGAAGTTTAAAAATGGTAAAATTTTTTGTTGAAAATAATATATTAACTGATATTCATAAGAAATCTACAAAGTTTGGTGATACGCCTTTAACATTAGCTATATGTTATAACCATAAAGATATTATAGATTACTTTAAACAAAAATTTAATATTGCTTATATTACTTTAGAAGATTTAGATGTTATAATAGATCGAGTCAAAGCAAATTATAGAAGATATTATAATATAAAAAAGCATTACGAAAACCAAAGTAAGAAATAATGCCCCGACTTCACGCTACTATCTTAACGGTTTTTCCCGAAATGTTTCCTGGCACTTTAGGGCATTCTTTAGCTGGGCAAGCTCTGCAAAAAAATATTTGGTCGTATGACGTTGTTAATATTCGTGATTTTGGTCTGACTAAGCATAAAAATGTTGACGATGAAGCTTATGGCGGTGGCGACGGGCTGATAATGCGTCCTGACGTGCTTGGTAATGCGATAGATCACGCCTTATCCTTAAATCCAGAAGCTAAAATTTACTACCCATCACCTCGTGGTAAAGTTTTTACACAAAGCTTTGCTAAAGAGATGTTGAGAGATATACAGCTAAATTCAGAAAGCTTTAGACAAGGTGAATTTAAGGAAGAGCCTGGGGAGCGTATAATAATACGTGAGCAAAGGCGAATGCCGCAAAATTCGCTTGTATCAAGTTTGCTGAATGACGCTGTAAATATTATATTCTTGTGTGGACGTTACGAAGGGATTGACGAACGTGTAATTGAAGAGTATAATATAATCGAAATTAGTGTAGGCGACTACATTTTATCCGGCGGGGAAATACCCACTCTCACCATTCTTGATTGCTTAATTAGGCTGCTGCCTGGGGTTTTAATGAACCAAAAAACCCTTTCTTCTGAGTCTTTTGAGAAAGACGGGGAGTTTGAGGGAGGACTTGAATGCGGCTTATATACAAGACCTGATGTTTGGCGTAACCGAAAAGTGCCAAGTGTTTTATTATCCGGTAATCATAAATTGATTAATGAATGGACAAAAGAACAGTCGCTTATGATTACAAAATTACGTCGTCCGGAATTATTAAAAGATTTAAGAGACAAGGAAAGGAGTTAACAAATGAATATTATTGACCGCTTTGAACAGGACAATATTTCAAAGCTTATTGAAAATAAAAAAATTCCTGATTTCAAAGCTGGTGATACAGTTAAAGTGACCGTAAAAATAGTTGATAGATCAGTTGAGAAAGATGGTAAAGAAAAGCTAACTGAAAGATTCCAAGCTTATGAGGGTGTGGTTATTGCTAAAAGAAATCGTGGCATTACCTCTTCGTTTTTAGTGCGTAAAATTAGCCATGGTGAGGGTGTTGAGAGACGCTTCATGACTTATTCACCAGTAGTACATGCTATTGATGTAGTAAAATATGGCGTTGTTCGTCGTGCTAAACTTTATTATTTAAGAGAGAGAAGTGGTAAATCAGCGAGACTCAAAGAAAGACACATGCATATTGCTAAAACACCTAAAGCTAAAGTAGCCAAGGCTTAAGTTTTTTCTGTCATTCCCCGTTACCACGTGGCGGTATTGTTGTGTGGTCTCGATGTAATTCCGTTGATCGCAGGAATCCAGGAAAAAAAGCATAAATACAGCAAATTTTTTAAATTAAAAGCTCTATTTATCCCGCTTTATACTAGATTCCTGCTTTTAGCTAAGAATGACATATAGGACATTTTCCGATCCACGCGGGCAATGCCCCCGTGACTTGGGAATTAGGTCCAGCTAAAAAATGCTAATTTATAGCATTTTTATTATTTTTTCTGGATTGCCAAGCTCGCTTCAACCGCATAGCCCATAACGTGTTTTTTAATTGTCCGGTACTAATTATTCATCAAGAATTTTGCAATAAAATTAATTGCTTGATTATCTTTGTATATTCTTTGATGTTTTTGTTCTATTATTAGGGGTATTAGACGGTTGCAAATTGCCAAGTCTATTGATAGCTTGACTATACTGTTGTACTTTTTTTGCTCCGGCAGTTGCTATTGATCTAGTAACTTTAGCAGTTTCTAAGAAAATTTGTTGTGGAGTTTGTAACTGATCAATTTGACTATAATGATTTTTAAGAAACTCTTTTTTTACCTTTGCATCAACTCCCTTTAAATCAACATATGATTTATATAATTCTTTCAATTGTGCTTTAGATTCTGCCATTTGTTTATCAGAAGATGTTTTAGAAAGAGATTTAATAGAATCAGTGAAAATACTACCTATCTTTTTAAGAGTATTAATAGCAGGTGTTGTTATTTTCTTTATTCCATCATAAATTTTACTTAAAGTATTAGCTACAATATCTAATAGCTTTGGCTCCTGTTCTTTAGGTATGTCAGGAGTACTTGATATTATATCTCTCATATCATATAGTTTAGTAGTAAAGTCCATTAAAGGTATCTTTGCTTCCTTTTCATTTACTTGTTTAGTTGCTCTACTAGCTATTTTAGCTTGCCTATCTAAACTATCAGCAATAATTGATTTAGTCTGCTGAAAAGTTAAATTTTTTGGGTTCTTTACTACGGGCTTCTTAGGTCTATCTTCTTTTAATCTTGTCAGCCTATCACGTAATTCTTGATTAGGTCTATCATTAAGCTCTTTACTTTTATTTTCTAATTTAATTTCAGATTCTATTTGCTCTATTAACTTATCTGCTTCACTACTAGGCTTTTTGGAGGGCACATAAGGCTTATCTTGTAACCTAGCAAGTCTTGCTTCTAATTTATCTAATGATGGAACGTTATCCCTATCTTGTAATTTTCTTAATCTTGATTCTAGATCTGATATATCAAATGAAGCCATAAATCACCTAATAAATATTAATGTCTCTGATATATTAGCATATTATATATGGTATAGTCAATTCCTATACATATAAAATTATTAGTGGAACTCAACCACTACCGGCTGAGAGCCGGTAGGTTGATGGTAGGCACTGGAAGTGCCTTAGAATTTAAGCTAAAGCTTATTCCAATCTAATGTTAGAAATAGCAGTTGGTTTATGAGCT
>DYDT01000141.1 GCA_020404485.1 Rickettsia endosymbiont of Diachasma alloeum
AGCTCATAAACCAACTGCTATTTCTAACATTAGATTGGAATAAGCTTGAGCTTAAATTCTAAGGCACTTCCAGTGCCTACCATCAACCTACCGGCTCTCAGCCGGTAGTGGTTGAGTTCTATTAGACTTTTACTCATAAAATACTCCCTCTTAATTTTTTCTTAAAAAAAATTTAAAATTAACTATTCGGAACATAATATATTTATTTTTACTTCATAAGTCAATATTATTTTAATAAATTAATTATATATTAACTTAATCTCTTACTATATGAGCTATAAAGATTGTTGAAAGGTAGGATTGTTAATAGTGTTTCAATTAGATAAAAAGTTTAATCTATTAATTATAATTTTGCAGCACGCTTTAATCTATCATTAATAGCGACACCTATATTTATCGAAGGTATAGGAACTACTGCTATATGTTTTATATTATGAGCAGCAGCGTAATCATCTAATAATCTCAAATAGGCATAAAGATTGGCTGCTGCTTCTGTAAGGTCGCCTTTACTGCTTAAGTTTAATAAATATTCCCCTTTAAGATTGCTATCACCAAAATTTAATCCAACTTCTTTAGCATTTAAATTTGTAGCATTTAATCTAATTGGTACTGTTGGGGAATAATGTTTCTCAAGCATCCCCGGAGCTTTAATATTAATATTTTTCGATGCTTTATGGATTTTAGTACCAAGTTCTGCTTCTAAAACTTCAGCAGTTATAAACCCCTCTCTAAGAATGGTAGGTATATCAGTGGTAGTATCAACGATAGTTGATTCCAAACCATATTTAGATTGATAATCTTCAACTGTTAAAATAAAAATTTCCTTATTATCCTTAAAATGCTTTGTAACATGCTCTAGCCTAGTCGGGCTTATATAATTTGAAGGGTTGGCACTTGGAGCAGCGATTGGCTTTCCGGATTGTTTAATAAGTTCCAATGCTAATGGGTGGGATGGTATACGAATTGCTAGAGTTTTAAGTCCTGCCGTAACTGCTGGGGCAATATTTGCATTTTCTTTTAACGGAACAACTATAGATAACGGACCGGACCAAAATTTTTCTGCTATTTTTTCGGCTATGTAATTAAACTTACCTATTTCTTTCGCCTGCTCTATAGATGAGACATGCACAATAAACGGGTTGATAACAGGACGATTTTTAAATTGAAAGATTTTTAAACACGCTTCTTGATTGGTAGCATCCGCTCCTATTCCATATACGGTTTCGGTTGGAAAAACCACTATTTTACCTAACTTGATAAATGTAACTGCTTGCTTTATCATAAACGGTTAAATTTAGCGATCTTATGAAATAATTTACAAATATCTTGTAACATTAGCAAACGGTTTTTGGCAATTTTTGGATCACTATCATTAACAAGTACATTGTCAAAGAAGCTAGTGATCGGAGTTAATAGAGTCTGCAATAAATTTAATGTCTCATCATAATCCTTATCAGCAATTTGCAATGAAATCTTTTGTGTTACTTCAAATAATTCCTTTTCAGGTTGAGTACTAAATAAATTAGGTTCAACAATCCCATCAATATTTTGGCTTCCAAGTATATTACTTGCTCGTTTGTAAGCATTTAATAATTGCTTTCCATCTTCTTTTGCTAAAAACTCTTTCAATGCATCAAGCTTAAATTTTATATTTGCTAAATTTAAATCAAGAACAGTATTAATTAGCGAAATATCATATTCATTTTTAAAATAAAATTTCGCTCTTTCTTCAAAAAATGATATTATTAAATCTTTATCTTTATCAGATGAATATAATTTCAAAGAAAAATCAATTAAACTACTTAAATTCAGCTCTAACTTATTCTCAACTATTATTCTTATTATACCTAATGCCTGACGTCTTAATGCATATGGATCACCAGAACCTGTAGGAGCTTCACCGGCTATCATGAGACCTACTAAGCTGTCTAATTTATCCGCAAACGCAAGTAAAGCAGCATTACCGATCGGTACACTATCACTCAAACCTTGCGGCTTATAATGATCTTTGATTGCTGCCGCTATTTCTTCACTCAAGCCCTCATGTTTTGCGTAATAATAACCCATAATACCTTGCAACTCGGGGAATTCTCCAACCATTTCAGAAATAAGATCACTTTTGCAAAGTTTAGCTGCCGTAATTAAATCTTTATTATTCGGATCGATATATTTACAAATATTAGTAATACGCTCTACTTTTTCCTTTAAACTACCAAGCTTTGTATGAAATGTTACAACTCCAAGCTTTTCTAAATTTGATTCTAAATTTTTAGATATATCTTGCTTGTAAAAATATAAAGCATCAGAAAGCCTTGCAGATAATACTTTTTCATTACCTTGCACAACTAGCTTGCTATTGGAAAAATTGCCGTTACTAACAAAAAGGAAATATGGTGCAAAATGTCCTGATTTGTCAAATAAACAAAAATATTTCTGATGAGTACGCATTGAAGAAGTTAGCACTTCTTTAGGCAGCTCTAAAAACTTTTGCGGTATTGTACCACATAATATTACCGGAAATTCACTAAGCCCTGCTACTTCCTCGACTAATCTTAAATCTTCTTTTATGGTTAAATTATGAGCACTTGCTTGCTCTAATAAACCGGTTTTAATTATTTCTTCTCGCTTCAATCTTTCTAAAATTACATGATTTTCTATGAGTTTAGTTTTGTAATCCTCAAAATCTATTATTTCGAGTTTTTTATTATCAGTAAGGCGATGCCCAAAAGTGATATTATTAGCAGCTAAATGCCCAAATTGCAGCGGTAATATTTCGCCATCAAATATGCATAAAATATTTCGCAGCGGTCTAACCCATTTTATTTTGTAATCACCCCAGAACATCGATTTCGCCCAACTATATTTATTAATAGCCTCTATAATAATTTCAGGTAAAATTTCTTTTATTTGTCTTTCTGTTACTTTTTTAATGTAGAAATAATATAATTGATTATTAATTAACTTAGTTGAAAGCTCTAGTTTGCTAACATTATGAGCTTTACAAAAACCATTAATTGCAGCCTCCGGTGCTTCCGTACTTGGTCCTTTAATCTCGATTTCTTTTGGTAACGTTACTTTCGGTAAATGTGTAGCATATAGCGTTATCCTGCGAGGTCCTGAAAATACTTGTAACTTTGCAAATATTTCATTTTCTTCAAAAATTTTGGTGAAAATGTTTAAATACCCTTCTTCTGCATTTTTCTGCATGAAAGCCGGAATTTCTTCACTAAATAGTTCTAATAATAATTCACTCACCACTCATCTCCAACCATTTCATACAACAAATTTTAGCCAAACGACGTACTCTTAACACATATGAAGCACGCTCAGTTACGCTAATTATTCCACGTGAATTCAATAAATTAAAGTAATGACTTGCCATAAGACAATAGTCATAAGCAGGTAACGGCAAGTTTGCCTCTACTAACCACTCACATTGTTCTTCACTATCTTTAAAATGACGCAATAGCATTTCGCTATCGGCAAGCTCTAGATTAAATTTTGAGAATTGTCTTTCAGCCTCAAAATCAACTTCACCATACTTTAAGGCTTTTTCACCTGTTTGACCATTCCAATCAAGTTCTTTCACCTCATCAATTCCTTGAATATATAAACCAAGACGTTCTAAGCCATAGGTAATTTCACCGGCAACAGGTCTACATTCAATACCGCCAATTTGCTGCATATAAGTAAACTGCGACACTTCCATACCATTACACCATACTTCCCAACCAAGCCCTGCAGCTCCAAGTGTTGGAGATTCCCAATCATCTTCAACAAATCGAATGTCATGTGTTTTTAAATCTATCCCTAAACATTCTAAGCTTTTAAGATACAGCTCCTGAATATTATCGGGTGAGGGTTTTAGGATAACCTGAAATTGGTAATAATGTTGCATTCTGTTAGGATGCATGCCATATCTGCTATCTCCAGGTCTTCTTGACGGTTGCACGTAAGCAACAGACCAAGGCTTGGTCCCGAGACAACGAAGCACTGTTGCAGGGTGAAATGTACCAGCTCCCACATGTGCATCATAAGGTTGCAAAATCGCACAGCCATAATCCTGCCAATAATTTTGCAAGGTTAGTATAATTTGCTGAAATGATAGTTTTTTCATAAGGCATTGTTATCGGGAAAGAAAATTTTGATCAACTAAAAGGATCAAATATTTTAATGTTAAACATATTATAATGCTTGGTATTTCTAGTAACTAATATCATATTATGTTGCTTTGCTTGTGCTGCTATTAAAGTATTAATTGGATTAGTGCCGTCTATACTCATTAGTTCACCCCATTCTTCGCATATTTCTCTGTCAATATCAAGAATTCTTTTATCATAATCTATTATTATTCCTTCTAACCATTTTTCTAATTTCAGACTTACTGCCTTATCTTTTTTTGCTAATTTTGATATACCTTTCCTTATTTCACCTATAGTTATACAACTTATATGCAGTTGGCTAGTATGAATAATTGAAAGCCATGATACTACTTGAGGATTAGGTTTTTTCTTTTGAATTTCAGATATAATATTAGTATCTAATAAATATTTCATAATTCAAAATCTCTTGCTTTTCCTTGTACTCTTTCAATAACTAAATCATCAGTTTTAGGTATACTCAATAAATACTCACTAAAACTAAGTTTTGGTTTTATAAGCTTTGCATAGTCTTTCATACTAATAACTACAACTGCTTCTTCTCCTCTTTTTGTAATGCATTGGGGTGTACCTTGCATTGCTGTGTCGATAATATTACTCAGCTTATTTTTTGCTTCGTGTAATTGCCATTTATTCATATTTAAGCTCCAACATGTCTAGATTAGCTAGATTATTATAACATAGACTTTGTTTATGTAAATAAGTTTATAGGGCTTATGTGATATCGTCATTGTGAAAGAGTGGGGCAACCCAAAAACTTTTGGGTCACCAAATTGATGCTATGACAGGAAGTAAATAAAAATTATTACATAGCAGTAATGCGTTGCTCTTCTGATTCTAATAATTTTTCTAATTCTTTTCTGTTATATTTTTTCTCTTTGAGATTTACTGCATTATCAAAAATATGTTGTACCGCTTTTTCTTCTAACGCAGGTCCTTTAAGCTGCTCAACAGCTCTAGGGTTATTTTTATAAAACTCAAACAACATATTTTCTTGACCAGGAAAGCTACGTGCTTGCTGCATAATAATTCTGCGAAGATCATCAGGCTCTAATTGTAAATTTTTATCTTTTGCATATTCTGCAAGCATTAACCCAATTCTAACACGACGTAATGCTAATTTATTATAGTATTCTTTTACTTGTTCTGGAGATTTATCTATGAATACAGAATCATCTTGCTCGCTTTTGTCAGTTTCAGATTTCAAGATATTTTTTTCTTGATCTAATAAAGATTCAGGCACGTCAAAATCTAACAATTTTTCTAGCTGATCAAATAAATTCATTTTCATGATAGTAGAAATAGCTTCTTCCGACTCATTTTCTATTTTTTTGGTAAAATGAGTGCGTAGCTCTTCAAGGCTATTGCTTTGGAATTTTTTAGCAAACTCATCATCAATAACTGTAGGTTCTGCAGTATGAACAGCTTTAACCTGGACTACAAAACGAGCATCCTTGCCAGCTAAATCTTTAGTATGATAATTTTCAGGAAATGTTACATTAACTTCTACTTCACTACCAGCTTTAGAACCTATTAATTGCTTTTCAAAACCAGGAATAAGTGCATTGCTACCAATAACTACTTTAAAATCAGTAAGTTTGCCACCTTCGAAAGCCTCATCTTTAACATAACCAACTGCATCCATGGTAATTTGATCACCATCTTTAGCTTTTGCTTTACTTTCTTTGGTATAACTTTTCATCATTTCCGCAAGCTTTTTGAGTTGTTCTTCAACATCATCAGGGCTTACTTCTAACTTCGGACGATTTATAGATATTTTCTTTAAATCTGGAATATCAATTTTAGGCAATAATTCTATTTTTATTGTAAATTCTAAAGGCTTATTAGGTTCGTTTTGCAAATCATCAATTTTTGGTCTGCCGATGATATTTAAATTATGCTCCTTAATAACATGATTTACTGAATCATTGATTCTTTTTTCTATTATATCATTTCTGACAGAAGCACCATATTTTTTCTCAACAATTGCAATAGGTACTTTACCAGCTCTAAAACCTGCTATTTTGACCTTTTTTGTTAAGTCGACCAGCTCTTTTTGAATATCATTATCTATTTCACTTAAAGGAGTTGAAATTTTAATATGAAAATCTAGCCCTTCATTTTTTAATATGGTAGTTGCCATTTGTAATAATCCGTTATTTATAAATAATTCAGCATATTAGTTTGCTAATCAAAATAAACTATAGAGCCCAAATATGCAATAGTTTTTGTAAAACTGATAATCTAGAATTGTATTAACAATAAATCAAACTAATTGACATCTAATAATTAAAAAACTTGAATAAATTTAAGATTTTACAATTTGTAGAAGTCAAGATTTGATCTTACAGTACACTATAAATTTTATATCTGAATATC
>DYDT01000142.1 GCA_020404485.1 Rickettsia endosymbiont of Diachasma alloeum
AATATTCATCTCCTCTGAAACTTGAGCTATTACTTCCCGAATCCTTTCTTTAATAACGTGTGTTAATACTTTATAACGGTATTTTGTTATCCATACTATGTGATACCTATGATAATATGCCGTATGTTTCCCTTTCTCATATTCTGTCATAGTCATCCTATAAAATAAGTCCTCTTTACTTATTTTATACAGAGCGACTCTGACTATTTCAAACTAAAGTTTCTCCACCTGAAGGTGGAGGTTTGAACCATCAGATGGATAATCAAATCTTGACTTCTACATATAAATAACCATACAGAAGCTCATAAACCAACTGCTATTTCTAACATTAGATTGGAATAAGCTTTAGCTTCAATTCTAAGGCACTTCCAGTGCCTACCATCAACCTACCGGCTCTCAGCCGGTAGGTTGAGTTATTCTTTTCCATAAGGAGGTGCAGAAATGCACTTCTTTATAGAAAATCCCCGATATTTTCTAAAAACAACCTAGCCCTATGAGAAGCTGGTTTGTTAAAAAACTCTTGTGCCGGCTGATTTGCTAAAATCTGTCCTTGATCCATAAAAATAATACGATCAGCTATCAGTTTGGCAAATTTTAAGTGATGGGTTACTACTACCATACTCATCTGCTCTTTTAGTAAATTAATATTCTCGATTACATCCTTAATATTTTCAGGATCTAACGCTGAAGTTGGCTCATCGAACAATAAAATTTCCGGCTTCATCATTAAAGCCCTTGCTATTGCAATACGCTGCTTCTGCCCACTTGATAGATTTGCGGGATACGAGTCAAACTTTTGGCTTAGCTTAAACTTTTCAAGCAATTCCTTTGCTTTTGATATAGCTTCATCTTTTGGAATTTTTAAAACATTCACCGGTGTATAAATCAGATTATCACCCACGCTTAAATGCGGAAAGAGATTAAAATTCTGAAAAACCATCCCAACTTTTAGCCGCAATTTTCTTCTATCTTTTGGCAATAGCTTTTTGCCATCTACAAGCAAAGTTCCGCTAGTTGGCTCTTCTAAATTATTTAAAACACGTAGCAAAGTAGTTTTACCACCTCCTGACGGACCAATTATTACAGTGGTTTCTTTAGCAGTAAAACTTAAATCTATATTTTTTATTCCGTAATTTTTGCCGTAATGCTTACAGACTTTTTCTAAAATAATCATATATTAAATTTGTAACCATCATAAAGTGGCTTAACATTATCTGGAAGTATTTTTATAATTTCATGATAATCTATAGTATGCCGCATATTTGTCAATAATATTTGCTTTGGTTTATATTTCTCTCGCCACTCTAAGACCTTATCAAGCCCTGCATGGTTTTTATTTGAAATAAAATCCATACAATCTAAAATCCATACTTTTATATTTTGCAAAAATTTTTCTGACTCTGGCGGAAAATTAATAACATCAGGCGAATAAACAAAATCACCTATCCGTAAACCTAAACTATCAATAGGACCATGATTTTGCTTAAAAAACTGTATTTCAATTGTGTTAATCTTAATTTTATCAAAACAATTAACTTGTTTAGTTTTAAATATCTGACCTTGTACAAATAAATCAAAATTAAATAAATAGTCAAATTTCTTATGTAAATTTGCCGCAGTACTCTCGTCTGTATAGATTTCTAGTGCCTTTTTTTCCATAAAAGAAAATATTCGTAAATCATCAATTCCATTAACATGATCGGAATGATAATGCGTTAATATTGCACAATCAAGTTTATTTACCTTTTCTCTTATTAGTTGATGTTTAATATCAAAACCGAAATCAACTAATATTTGACTATTTTCATCGTTGATATATATTGCTGATCTAGTTCTTTTATTGTACTTTGAATCTGATAGACATACAGAGCAATCGCATCCGATAACCGGTACGCCTATAGATGCTCCGCAGCCCAATATTGTTACTTGTAACATAAACTAATAAAATGATGTTTGAAGTTTTTTATAATTTTTGCGGCTTAAATCAAGAAATATTCTTATTTTTAAATAAAATTACTAATATCGGGCTATTTGCTTACTTTTTAAGAATAATTTCTTTTTGTTTTAATATCGCTAATTTTGCCATTATATATATTTTATACTGTATATATCTTTATATTCAACTAAAGAAAATTAAAAATGATAATGAGCGACAAAATAAATTTTGGCATAATTACAATAAATTAGTCGAAGTCGGGATAATATATGGTATATTTGGTTTGATCTTTACTGCTCTTAAATTTACTGTTAATTTACCACGCCCTTATTGTAGCCTACCTGAGGGAAGTTTTATTACTACATTAAATACTGCAAGTGAAAGATGCTTATCGAGCTTTCCAAGTAGCCACGCAGCACTTAGCGTTTTAGTAACGTATTTTATTTGGAATTATATAAAATTACCAGTTAAAATATTAATGATTTGTGTTATTATATTAGTATCTTTATCTCGCATTAGTCTTGCTATGCACTATCCAAGCGACATAATTTATGGTATTATAACCGGACTTATAACAATATTAATTGGTAAGCTAATTTACCGAATTTTTAAAAATAATGTAATAAAGTGGGTTGGTCGGTTTATTCTTAGTCATTGCGAGGAAAAACTGTAAGTTTTGACGAAGCAATCTCAGGAGTTTTGCTTCACGAGATTGCCACGTCGCTACGCTCCTCGCAATGACGGCGATCAAGCCATGGGACGATACACATTTGGAACGAATACATGCTGTTATATCGAAAATATTTTATAAAAAATATCCTACCTCTGCTTATAGTCATTACTTTTTCAATGACTAGCTTGGTATGGATTACTCAAGTATTAAAGCTTTTATATTTATTTGACAAAGGTATAAAAGTTATGGATTTCTTGAGTTTAATAATTTTAGTACTACCTACCTTACTATTTATTTTATTACCTATTATAACAGTTATTACAATAATTTATATTTATAATAACCTAAAAATTGAGAGACAATTAATTATATTACAAACTTCGGGAGTAGGTAACCTACAATTAGCACTACCTGCTTTATATGTAGCATTGATAGTTGCATTACTTGCTTATTACATATCTTCTACCATCATGCCTTTATCTCATATAAATTTAAAATCACGTTTAAGCTGTATAAAGAATAACTATATATCAAGTATGATTGAGGAAAAGACTTTTAACAAAATAACAAAAGATATTACTGTTTATATAGATAAAAAATCTGCAGGGAATGTTATGAAATGCGTAATCATATTTGATAACCGCAATACTGATAACCCATCCGTAGTATTTGCAAATTCTGGAATACTTGATATATATGAGAATGATCCTATTTTTGAGCTTAGTAAGGGTAGTAGGCAAGAATATGACATAAATGGAAATTTAACGCAGCTAACTTTTGATTTATTGATGATAAAGCTACAAAATGATAATCCGTTAATATCGCAAAGAACAACACATAATAAAGAAGCAAATGAATATTATATTGACGAATTGTTTGCACCTCCTGTTGATCTAAACCCTATGAAAAAAATTAAATTAATTGCCGAAGCCCATCAACGAATCATTTGGCCTTTATATAATTTTGTATTACCATTTTTAGCATTGGCAGTTTTCTTAAAATATCCTTATAGTAAAAAAACAACTTTCATGCCGATATTATTTGCTGCTTTATCAGTATTAATAGCTACTTCTGCTCACTTTACACTACAAAACTTTGCTTCAAAAAATTTAGCTTTTATTACTGCTTGCTACTTGAATATATTCTTTATTTTATCAATAGGGTTATATTTATTTATACGTAAAAGAATATAGCTAAAATATATTATTAGTATTTTTAACTGGATCCCGCTACAAGCTCGCGGGATGACAACTGGCAAACTGATCCACGCAACAATGTCCCCACGGCATAACACAAAGAGTGTTTTTCAAGCTATATGACTCTGTATTTCGTTATTATCTCCTAAAGCCCCAACTTCGTTTGGATTAAGTGGTGGTACATTCTCATTTACTGGTGGGTTTGGTGCCTGTGGCTCTGGTGCTTGTGACTGCTGCGGTTGTGGTTCTGGCTGAAACACTGCTTGTTATACAATGACAGATATTATTGCCTAGGGGTGACAGTTTTCTTTGCCGGTTATAAAATAGACATCTAAACAATTTAATTAGTTACAAAGATGTCTGGACAAAGAATAACACACCAACA
>DYDT01000143.1 GCA_020404485.1 Rickettsia endosymbiont of Diachasma alloeum
ATCGTCTATTATTAACTGTCCGGAAAACTATAGCCACATCACTTTACTTATTTTATACAGAGCGACTATGACTATTTCAAACTAAAGTTTCTCCACCTGAAGGTGGAGGTTTGAACCATTAGATGGATAATCAAAAAGTTTAAACTTCAAAGATTTTAAAGAAAAGTTAGTAGAAATGGAGATAACAACTGCTATCAATGAAAATCATGAAACTTTTTCATTTAATGATTTTGTTGTCAACAATCATAACCACGAAGAAATTGTAGAAACACTTGAAAAAGATTTATAGTTTATTGTTCAATGTAATTGTGAGGGCAAAGCAGAGGACGGAGGCAATCTCATCAAACATCCTGAGATTGCTTTGTCGAAACTTACAGCTTCTCCTCACAATGACAATTCTTAATTCATACCACCATGGAGTGGCAACTAACCCACTATCTTATTGCTACCCATAACGTTATAGCCGCAATCTACATAATGAATTTCGCCGGTCACGCCGGAAGCAAGCTTGCTAAATAAATATACAGCAGATCCTGCTACGTCTTGCTGAAGAGTATTGCGTCTTAGCGGAGCAGTTGCCGCATGAGATTTAAGCATAGTATTAAAGTCTCCAATAACGCTACCTGAAAGAGTCTTAATAGGACCTGCTGAAATAGCATTTACACGGATATTATTTTCACCCATATCATTTGCTAAATATCTAACACTCGCCTCTAGTGCCGCTTTAGCTACTCCCATAACGTTATAATTCGGTATAACTTTCTCAGCACCATAATAGCTTAATGTTACTATACTTCCGCCATCATTCATTAATTTTTCAGCTTCTCTTACAAGTTCTACCAAAGAGTAACATGATATATGCAAACTATTATTGAAATTGCCAAGGCTAGTATCTATATAACGTCCTTTAAGTTCGTTTCTATCTGAAAAAGCCATACCGTGAAGCAAGAAATCAAAAGTTCCCCATTTTTCTTTTACTTCAGCAAATAAATCAGTAATTGATTTTGGATTTGTAACATCAAGCTCGCTAACAAAATTGCAGCCAACTTCTTCAGCAAGAGGTTTGACTCTCTTTTCTAAGATTTCTGATTGATAAGTAAAGCAAAGTTCAGCACCATGTTTATGAGCAAGCTGTGCTATCGCCCATGATATAGACATATTATTTGCAATACCGGTAATTATACCCCTTTTCCCCTGTAATAATCCTGTAGTCATAATACTCCTGTATAAATATAAAAATGAGAAGGCATTGCTTGTGTGGATACCAATTCGTCATTGCGAGAAGCGTAGCGACGAAGCAATCTCAGGAGTCCTTACGAGATTGCCTCCGCCCTCTGCTATGCATCTCCTCGCAATGACGGCTAAACTTATCCACGCCAGCAATACCTAAATATAACTTGCCTAGATGGTAGCATAATGTATTATTTTGTAAATAAAATAATTTCGATGAAAAAATGTATAAACCGAATATTAGCTGTTTATTATTAGGGCTATTAAGTGGCTTGGTTTTTGCTCCAACTTTCCTTATTCCTGCTTTACTCACCTTATCTTATCTGTGTTATTTAGTACAAAAATCTAAAAGCTGGCAAGAGGCAGCAAAGCTTGGATACATATTTGGTTTTGGGCATTGCTTAAGTGGCATATATTGGATTAGCATTGGCGTTAGCGTTTATATATCAGATTTTTGGTGGGCGATTCCTTTCGCATTATTTGGCTTACCCATAATTTTAGCTTTTTTTATATCTGCAAGTTGCGTTTTTAGCTTTTTTGTTAGGAATAACAACTATTATCATTTTATATTTTGCTTATATTGGGTGTTATTTGAGTGGGTAAGATCCTGGATATTTACCGGTCTTCCTTGGAATTTAATAGGTTATGCTTTTTCATTTTCAGATATTTTAATTCAACCTTTAAATATAATTGGAATATATGGGCTTAGTTTTATAGTAATATATATTTCTACTTCCTTTTACCCATTTTTTACCAAACAATTTAATCAGTTAAAAGTCTTATTACTGACTTCAAGCATGACCCTAACCGTGATAATTACTTACGGCAGTATAAGGCTACATAATCATCCTACAAATTTTACCGATATAACAGTGCGTTTAGTGCAACCTTCAATCCCTCAAACCGATAAATGGAATGAAGAAGAATTTTGGCATAATTTAATGCTGCATATTAATTTATCAGAAAATTCAGAACCCGTTGACTTAGTTATTTGGTCGGAAGCAGCCTTAGTAGTGCCTTATGACATACCGGCAGTTAAATCAGAATTGTTAGGACTGCTAAATTCGGTAGACGCTACTTTAATTACAGGCGGAATATCGGATAATAAAAAACGAAGAGAAGAGTTTGAGCTTTACACTGCTATGTATGCTCTTGAAAAAAACGGCAATAAGTTATTTGAATACCATAAATCTCATCTAGTGCCTTTTGGTGAGTATATGCCACTTAAAAAGATATTACCTTTTAAAAAACTAACTCATGGCTTCATTGATTATACTGAAGGAAATGGCGGGCTTGTCTATCTTGACAAATACAATTTAAAAATAAAACCTTTGATTTGTTACGAATCTATTTTTCCTGATTTCGTTCGAACAAATAATGAGGCAGCCGATGTAATAATTAATGTTACAAATGATGCATGGTATGGTAAAGCTAGTGGACCATACCAACATTTTTATATTAGCAGAAGTCGAGCTGTAGAAAACGGTTTGCCAATGATTAGAGTAGCAAATAATGGTATTTCTGCAATAATAGACCCTCTTGGTAGGGTAATAAAAAAATTAGATTTAAATGAAACAAATTATATTGATGGTTTAATTCCTAAAAAATTAGATTCTCCCACAATTTCTTCGAGATTTGGAAATATTACTATTCTGTTCATCATATTGTTGATATTTTTGGTTAATTATTTATTAGATAAAAAGCTTATTAAATCAAGGAATTAGTTTAATTGTATTAAATTTTTAATAAAGTTGCTTGATTAAATGTGTGCTGTGTGTATAATGTATATTCAAAGTTGAATATACTTTGTAATAACCAATTTTTAATATTAAGCCTATTATTAATTATGAATACAATAAAACATATAGATAAATTCGCAAGTGAACGCTTAAAGCAACGTCGTATTGCAATAGGTCTTAGTCAAAAAGAACTCGGCGAAACTTTAGACATTAGTGCTATTCAAATAAAAAAATATGAAGAGGGAATAAGTACTATACCAGTAAGTAGATTATATGTTTTAGCAAAAGTTTTAAATACACCGTTAAAGCATTTTTTCAACGCTTCTATTTCCGAAGAAGAAAAATTAAATATTGATGATAATATTTTTGATAATGAAACTGAATATTTATCTAACGAAATAAGCGAAAATCTCTTAAGTAACGTGGCTGAAGAAGATGCGGAGTATGAATATAATATTCCTTTTAATAGAGAAGACTTAACTAGAACTTTAGAGAGAGAAATCCTATCATTAACTAGAGCGTTTACTAAAATACAGAATCCAGATGTTAGAAAAATAATCATTGAACTTGTTAGATCACTCGCTATTTGCATATAAGTATTTTTTTGTTACTCTGCATTGCTTATTGCAAGAAAGCGTTATGACATAAATCGATTCTATCCTGTGATGGCGTTGTTGCGTGGATACCAAGTCGTCATTGCGAATGAGCGAAGCGAATATGGCAATCCAGGAAAAATAATAGAAAATGCTATAAGGTAGCATTTTTTAGCTGGATCAACTATGTTTTTTATGTTTTCGATTGTAAGCTGGCGTGCTTTTAACGGCATCCCAGTCAACTATTCAAACCTCTCGAGAGAAGGGGATGAAGTACCAATATCCAGACGGTTGTAAAACCTATCGCTTCACGGTCGCTTCACGCCCGCGTAGCAGGTCTATATCATGATATAGACCTGCTACTTAACTCTCTTATGAATAGTTATAATACATCCATAATTTTATTATATCATTTTTTTACTTACAATTGCTTCGTCAATTACTTCGTAATTTCCTTAGCTCAGACGGAAAAAATGATTCACGCAACAATGCCACCACGGCATGACAAGGATTGAACTGAATCATCCAACAACATTAATTTTTTCTTGTAATAAGAGGAAAACAACCCACATAGGCAATAAATCTTTATCTGTAATCTATATTATGCTAAAATGCTGTCTTTTATACAATGACAGATATTATTGCCTAGGGGTGACAGTTTTCTTTGCCGGTTATAAAATAGACATCTAAACAATTTAATTAGTTACAAAGATGTCTGGACAAAGAATAACACACCAACA
>DYDT01000144.1 GCA_020404485.1 Rickettsia endosymbiont of Diachasma alloeum
ACGCTTGGTTTCAAGAGTTTTCGTAGTGCTAAGATTACTATTGCTGGTATTGAAAATATTCGTATGATTCAAAAAGGACAAATAGTCGGAAGCAATAATAATGTATCTACTTTCGAGAATTTTAAAATATTAATGGCATCATAATGTCTAAAATCTTAGCAGAACCCTATTTTGGCTAGCAATTAATATAGTAAGCCCACCACCGCCTGAGAAGCCAACTAAGCTAAATTTTTGTCCGTTATTAATAGTATTTATGACATCATTAATTGAATTTACTACTTCATGATTCATTCTTTTATCTAACCAATAATCATGAATGCATTTTGCGTTCATTTCTAAAGGAGTATATTGACAAGGTCTTGCTATATAAACAACATTTGGTCGCTTATCGATTGTAGCAAGTCTTAACAACATCGGATTAACAGGGGTAGGATTGTCAGAATTAGTGCCTCCATCTGCAAGATGCCCATCCCCTTCAATATAAAATACAAAAGGCTGATTACGATCAGTAACACGCTGATAAGTCGTAAGAATAAAATCACCACCTTTTACAAGTTGTTGCTGAAAATTATTTTGTTTAGCTATATCTTGCGAGTGTCTTACTCTACTTGCCACATCATGGGTAGTAGAACAACCGAAAAGTAGAACAGAAACTAAAAATATTATCCAAATAAAATTTTTCATAATGTATTTAATGTTTATTTTTCCCGTCATAAGCTAAGCGACTAAAAGGAGCGTAGCAATCTCAGGAATTTTATACTACTTAATGAGATTGCTTCGTCAAGACTTGCAGTTTTTCCTCGCAATGACGTTACGATAATTAAAATGGTATTTCGTCATCTAAGTCGCTGTGATCGAAAGAGGGTTTGGAATGTTTATATTCACTATGACCTGAATCTTGAAGACTAGAATTAGTAGAATTTTTGCTATCCAGCAATATCAATTGTGAATTAAAATTTTGCAATACAATTTCCGTAGTATATTTTTCTTGCCCTGAATTATCGTTCCATTTACGGGTTTGTAATGACCCTTCAATGTATAACTTACTACCTTTTTTAACGTAGCTTTTTATAACAGACACTAATCCTTCATTAAATATTACTACTCTATGCCATTCGGTCTTTTCTTTTTTTTCACCGGTAACACGATCTTTCCAAATGTCGGTGGTGGCTAAAGAAAGATTTGCTATTTCCTTTCCTTCCCCCGTAGTTCTAATTTCAGGATCACGTCCTAAATTGCCTATTAATGTCACTTTATTTAAGCTACCTGCCATAGATTACCTATTTTAAAAATATTATTATTGCAATAATAAAATAAAAGAGCCTATAATACTACAGGTTTTTTAAAATATCCTAAAATTTTTCAGTAAGAGTGATATGAACCAAGAATATATCAAGGTACGTGGTGCTAAAGAGCATAATCTAAAGAATATAAATGTTGATATTCCAAGGAATAAATTTGTCGTTATAACTGGTCTTAGTGGTTCGGGTAAATCTTCCTTAGCGTTTGATACGATTTATGCAGAGGGTCAAAGAAGATATGTTGAGAGCTTATCTTCATATGCAAGGCAATTTCTGCATTTACAAAATAAACCGAATGTCGAGTCTATTTCTGGATTATCGCCAGCGATTGCAATTGATCAAAAAACTACTTCTAAGAATCCACGTTCTACAGTTGGAACTATAACAGAAATTTACGACTATCTCAGGCTATTATATGCACGGGTCGGAATTCCTTATTCTCCAGCAACAGGTCTTCCTATACATAGTCAAACTGTTTCTGAAATGGTAGATATAATAAATGAATTGCCTACGG
>DYDT01000145.1 GCA_020404485.1 Rickettsia endosymbiont of Diachasma alloeum
AATCGCTGATTCTTTAAATTCAGCTGGATATACCTTTGGTTTTATATCTGTCATTTTTATCCTTTCTGTTAATATCGTCTATTATTAACTGTCCGGAAAACTATAGCCACATCAGTTTTATTGCTAGAGAAAAGTTAAGCTTAATTTATGACCATAAACTTTTCATTTTATTAAAAAAGCTGCCATCAGTTTCTTTTTCATTTACAGATTCTTTTCTCAATTCTTCTAATAATTCTTTTTGTCTTTTTGATAAATTTTTAGGCACTTCAACATGCACATATGCAAGCATATCGCCTCTAATAGTTGATCTTATTTTAGACATACCTTTGCCGCGTAATCTTAGCTGATCACCGTTTTGTGTGCCTGCCGGAATGGTTAAATTAACTTTGCCGCCTTCAATTACCGGCACTGCTACTTCGCCTCCAAGAGCTGCATTTACAAAACTAATAGGTAATTTGCAATGTAAATTTGCTCCATCTACCTTATAAATATCATGAGGTTTTATTGCAATATCAACATATAAATCTCCATTATTGCCGCCTCTAATACCTGCTTCGCCTTCGCCTGGATGTCTTATTCGAGTGCCATTTTCAACACCTGCGGGAATATTCACCGATAAATTTCGCTGCTTATGGTAACGCCCTAAGCCATGACATTTTTTACAAGGGTTCTTGATGATTTGACCATTACCTTGGCACTTATGACAAGTTTGTTCAATCATAAAAAAGCCTTGCTGAACTCTAGTTGCACCTACGCCGCCACAAGCATCGCACGTAGTTGCAGTTTCACCTTTTTCAGAACCACTACCATGACAAGTATCGCATTTTACTTCACTGGAAAAACTGATATTCTTCTCTATGCCGTGAAACGCTTCTTCTAAATTAATTGTAAGATTATATTTTAAATCAGAGCCTCTAACCTTACTTGAAGTAGGCTTTCTTCTGCCACCACCACCCATAAAGTCGCTAAAGAAATCACCGAATATATCGTTGATATCAGCACCGAAAGGATGACCGCCTTGACTGCTAGCTCCGCCTCTTGCTTGTTGATTTTGGAAAGCATCATGTCCAAATCGGTCATAAGCAGCTCTTTTCTGCTCGTCTTTTAAAACTTCATAAGCAGCATTTATTTCTTTGAATTTTTTCTCGGCGTTTGTATCTCCAGCTGCTGCATTGTCAGGGTGATATTGTTTAGCTAGCTTATGATAGGCTTTTTTAAGATCAGCACTACTTGCTGTTTTGCTAACTCCAAGGATTTGATAATAATCTTGTGACATGAAATTATATTATATGGTTATTTGGGGCTATATATAACTAATAAAACGTCATTGCGAGGAAATTACAAAGTAATTGACGAAGCAATCTCAGGATGTTTAATGAGATTGCCACGTCGCTACGCTCCTCGCAATGACGTTCTACTTTACTTCTTCTCTACATCTTCAAAGTCTGCATCTACTACTTTTGCGTTGCTAGTAGTATTTTCTTCAGAAGCACTACCAGTAGCACCAGCATCGCTTTGTGCTTTATACATTGCTTCACCAATTTTCATACTAGCGGCTGTTAAGCTTTCTGTTTTTTCTTTAATTAATGCAGCATCTTCTGAATCTAAAACAGCTTTTAAAGCAGATAAAGCTTCTTCTACCCCTCCTTTATCTTCAGACGATAATTTATCACTATAATCTGTTAAAGTTTTTTCAGTAGAATAAACTAAGCTATTAGCAGCATTTTGGGCTTCAATAAGCTCTTTACGTTTTTTATCCTCATCAGCGTTTTTCTCAGCATCTTTAACCATTTGCTCTATTTCAGCATCGCTAAGACCGCCGGAAGCCTGTATTGTTACTCTCTGCTCTTTACCGCTAGCCTTATCTTTAGCCGAAACATGCACTATGCCGTTTGCATCAATGTCAAAAGTCACTTCTATTTGCGGCACGCCACGTGGAGCAGGAGGGATTCCTTCTAAATTAAACTGCCCAAGCATCTTATTATCTTTTGCCATTTCACGCTCACCTTGGAATACCCTAATAGTTACTGCGTGCTGATTATCATCGGCAGTAGAAAATACTTGGCTTTTCTTACTTGGAATTGTGGTATTACGATCAATTAATCTTGTAAATACGCCGCCTAGGGTTTCGATACCAAGAGATAGAGGTGTAACGTCTAGTAATAATATATCAGTTACTTCTTTATTTAGTACACCGCCTTGAATAGCTGCACCTAGAGCTACAACCTCATCAGGATTCACGCCTTTATGTGGTGCACGCCCGAAGAATTTTTCCACCGCTTCTTGTACTTTCGGCATTCTGGTCATACCGCCAACTAGCACTACTTCCTGAATATCAGAAGCTTTTAAGCCTGCATCCTTTAAAGCTTTACGGCAAGGTTCTATAGTTTTCTCAATTAAATCATCTACTAATTTTTCAAGTTCTGCTCTAGTAAATTTAATATTTAAATGTTTTGGACCGCTATTATCAGCTGTTATATAAGGCAAATTAATATCGGTAGTTAATGTAGATGATAATTCTTTCTTAGCTTTCTCGGCTGCTTCTTTTAAACGCTGAAGTGCCAGCGGGTCGTTACGTAAATCAATACCGCTTTCTTTTTTGAATGTATTTATTAAATGCTCTAATATTCTTGTATCAAAATCTTCACCACCAAGGAATGTATCGCCGTTAGTTGATTTTACTTCAAAAACACCATCACCAATCTCAAGAATTGAAACGTCGAATGTTCCGCCGCCAAGGTCATAAACTGCAATAGTTTTACTTGCTGATTTATCAAAACCATAAGCAAGAGCTGCTGCAGTTGGTTCGTTGATTATTCGAAGAACCTCAAGCCCTGCGATTTTACCAGCGTCTTTTGTTGCTTGACGTTGTGCATCATTAAAATAAGCAGGCACAGTAATAACTGCTTGAGTTACTTTTTCACCTAAATAATTTTCAGCTGTCTCTTTCATTTTTTGTAAAATGAAAGCACTAATTTGACTAGGTGAATGTTTTTTTCCTTCAACTTCAACCCATGCATCGCCATTATCAGCTTTAACGATATTATACGGCACTATTTCTTGATCTTTTTTAACCATCGGATCGGTAAAATTTCTACCGATTAATCTCTTTACTGCATATATAGTATTACGTGGATTGGTTACAGCCTGTCTTTTAGCGGACTGACCAACTAACTTTTCACCATTTGCAAAAGCTATAATCGATGGCGTAGTTCGCTCACCTTCAGAGTTTTCTATTACTTTTGGCTCCTTACCTTCCATCACTGCAACGCAAGAGTTGGTGGTTCCAAGATCTATACCTATTACTTTTCCCATAAATCCTCTATAAATTTTTTATTTTGTTTATTGCTTTTTATTTGATATAGTGCTGCTTTAATCATTTTACAAGAGGTGTTAATGAAAAAATTCTCACTACATGACAATTTTTCATTTTGTTATCTCCGGATGGCAAAATATTGAGTGCAAAAGCCTTATCCAACGTGCTGATTGGGTAGAAATATTATTCAAAATAGTAACCAATGTATCTAATCCGACACGAAATATACTGTTTTGTCTATAACCATGTTTTTTTATAATGATTGGTTTATCTACAACTACAATCTCTCCAGTTTGATAGGCTAGA
>DYDT01000146.1 GCA_020404485.1 Rickettsia endosymbiont of Diachasma alloeum
AATTATTCCAGTTGCGAACTCTTTGTAGCTTTGACATATACACTTGTGGTTAAGTTTCTTGTCAATTTACTACTTTTTCAAGTTCGCAGCTACTCTTTTCTTATCCACGCAACAATGCCAACCGTGGCTTGACCACAGGATCTAGAAAAAAAAACTAAAAATATCAATAAGTTTGATATTTTTAACTGGACCCCGTGGTCAAGCCACGGGGTGACATAAATTAATACTTTTACAAAAATCTATGCAAAAATTAATTATTCACGGCGGTAAACCTCTTAAAGGTATTATCAATATTAGCGGTGCTAAAAACGCCGTGCTTCCTATTATGGCAGCTTCTATACTGACCGATAAACTACATATTACTAATGTTCCGAAATTAATGGATGTTAGTACTATGAAAGAATTGCTAAAAAGTCATGGAGCAGATATCGAAATAATAGAACATGAAAATGAGTTTGAATTAGTAATTAATACCTCAAATATCAATAATTTAACGGCAGATTATGAGATAGTTCGTAAGATGAGAGCATCTATTTGGGTGCTTGGTCCTTTACTTAGCCGTTATGGTAAAGCAAAGGTCTCTCTGCCAGGTGGTTGTGCGATTGGAGCTAGACAAGTAGATCTTCATATTGCAGTTTTGAGAGCTATGGGAGCTGAAATTACAATTGAAGACGGTTATATTAACGCTTCAACTATTATAGGGCGTTTAAAAGGTACTCATTTCATTTTTGATAAAATTTCAGTCGGAGCTACTATTAATGCCGTACTTGCAGCCGTTCTAGCAGATGGCGAAACATTATTATTTAACTGTGCTAGAGAACCTGAAATAGTTGACTTATGTACCTGTCTTAATAAGATGGGGGCAGATATTTCAGGAATTGGTACTAGCGAAATAAGGATAAATGGTAAAGATTCTTTGCATGAAGCAAGTTATAAGGTATTACCTGATCGTATAGAGGCAGGGACTTATATGTTTGCCGCAGCTATTACTAAAGGCGATATAAAACTTAACGGCATTGATTATCATATCATAGAAAATATTGCTTTAAAGCTTATTGAAACAGGTATAAAAGTTATGCCTATAGATAATGGAGTACAGGTAACTTATGCAGGTAAGTTAAATGCTGTAAATTTAGAAACTAACCCATATCCGGGCTTTGCTACCGATTTACAAGCACAATTTATGAGTCTTATGACTATTAGCCAAGGTTCTTCAATAATTACCGAAAATATTTTTGAGAATCGTTTTATGCATGTACCTGAATTATGTAGAATGGGTGCGGATATAACAGTGCGAGGTAATCAAGCAATAGTACAAGGCGTTAAAAGCTTAAAAGGTGCAGCAGTTATGGCAAGTGACCTTAGAGCTTCAGTATCTTTGATTTTAGCAGGCTTAAGTAATAATAGTGAAACAGTATTACATCGTATATATCATTTAGATCGTGGTTTTCAGAATTTAGAGAAGAAATTAAATAATTGCGGTGCAGATATAAAAAGAGTATAATACGATATATCATCCTCGCTAAAAGTAGGGATCTATAAAAAGCAAAAATCTAGTATATTAAATTTTTTTATTGCTAGATTTCTGCTTCCGTAGGAATGACACGACTAATCCCATGAGATGACGCAAAAAATTTATTATTTTAACGGAGAAAATAATGGCAAGAATTACAATAGAAGATTGTAGTAAAGTTATACCTGATAGGTTTCAGCTAGTTATTTATGCAACTAGATATGCTAAGTTATTAAATTATAAAGTAGAAACTAATCAAAGCAAAAAAGAAAAGCGTGACAAACCTCCAGTTATTGCATTACGCAGAATTGCTTCCGGAAAAGTATCAGTAGCTCAGTTAGAACAAGATTTTATTAATAGCCTACGTACAAGAAGTAGAATAGAACCTACTGTTGAACAAGATGAGTCAGAAGATTTAGAAGAAAAATTTGAATATTTACCAGAAGTTTACATTGGAGAAGATTATTCTGATTTAGATGATCAAATTTTTACTGAAGAAACTGGTGAAGACTTTGAAGATAAATAAATGATTATAGGTGTTGGTACGGATATAGTACAGATTCCTAGAATTGAAAAGATAATAAAGTTATATCCGAAAATTTTTCCTAGAAGAATTTTAAATACCGAAGAATTAAAAAAATTTGCTTTGCTAAAGAAAGAAAGTCATGCTACTTTTTTGGCAAAGCGTTTTGCTGCTAAAGAAGCAATTAGTAAAGCTTTTGGCGTTGGTATAGGTCGTGGTATTAATTTTCAAGATATCACGGTGCTTAATGATGAATTAGGCAAACCGATAGTAAAGCTAGATTCAGCTTATACTCAAAAACTTTTTCCTTTTAATATCCGCCTTTCCCTTTCTGATGATTACCCTATTTGTGTAGCGTTTGTAGTTGTTGAGAAAATTATTTCATAATTGCTAACATCCATAATATAAGTCAATAAGAATTAAGTTTAATAATAGCATGAATAAAAGCTAAGAATGACAAGTAAAGCAAGTTTAGGCTGTTTACGATGATCAGTTTACAATGATTTGTAGAAGTCAAGATTTGATCTTACAGTACACTATAAATTTTATATCTGAATATCTGATAAATTATTATTGTCAGAAGAGTATTCAAGATATAAGATTTCATTATTTTTTTCAACAGCT
>DYDT01000147.1 GCA_020404485.1 Rickettsia endosymbiont of Diachasma alloeum
AGGAGCGGATTGATCTGTCATATATGAACCAAGTATTTTTGCCTCTATCATCATGAATTATCAAAAAAATTCAACCATTTAGTCCTTACATCTCTAAAAATTGTCATGTAGTAAGGATATCTTCCTTAATATATTTTTTTTTATTTTTTACTAATGAATCATTATCTTTGAAACTTTCCATAACATCTAATAAATTATTATCCATAACATATATCGAATTATTTATTACATATTTTGATTTATTATCTTCTGCTAAAACTTTATAACTATTTAAACATAATAATGCTACCAATATACACTTTCTAAACATTAATACCTACCTATTATATTGAGTTTATTAAAATAAATTAATAATACAAAATGCAAGTATTAATGAGTAATTAATTATTTATTATATGAGGGTAACACAGCGTTATTATAGTATTTTTGTTTATAATATATTTTATAATTCTCACTTCTTATACTATTAGACCACTGTTCTTGCTGTTTTTTCATATTATAATTTAAAGAGTCAGATTTATTAGTTTGAAAATTATCTTCACAGAACTTAAAGAAATTTGAAATAATTACTTCGGCTTTATTGTTTTCTTTTTCAATAAATTGCATAGAAAAATTGCTAGGACTATTATGATCTAAATAAAATTTTCTATATCCTTCATAAATTTTATTTTCTTTTTTAACCTGTTTTTCTGAAAAAGAAAATTTTCTTTCAAATAATTTATGTATTTCGGTGCAATCACTCCAGGGCAATTTTATAGTTTCTTGCTCTATTACTATATCTTGAGTAATTTCTGTAACTTGAATATCGTTAAAATTGGCATTAACTTTTACTGCACTTATTAATATTACAAAATATATTATTGATCTAATATTCATAAATTTAGTTAATTTTAACTGGGATCGGGACCATAATACTACTTTTATATCTTTTATTACTAGTAAAAAATGGCTTTTTTTGAACTTTATGATTACTGACTACAACCTTATCTACTAAAATATCCTTACTATTACTTGAGTAATTATGCAATGATGCTTTATAAAGAGCCATATTACTTGCTATTTTTACTACATCCTGTTTATACTTAAAACCCAAAGAATGAGTAGCTGAATGATAATGTGCTATAGCTTTATGCCAGTTTTTAAGTTGATCATATTTTGAACGTAGAAATTCTGCACCATAACGAACATTATTACTTGGCTCAAATGCTTGATCAAGAGAGTTAAAAGCCCCTAGATGATGCCTTAAATTAATCTGCATACATCCAACATCAATGCTTTCACGCCCTCTTATAATCTCTTTTCTTACAAAATTTACTGCCTCTATTTTAGTATTAAAGTAATAACCTTTACCCTCAACGTTAACAGTCCAAGGCCATACTACTCTAAGGTTACGAGTTTTATGTTTTTTACCCGACTCCTTTAAAGCAATTGAATGAAGCGTGTTAGACGGGATATTAAATTTTTTTTCAAAATAAGGGAAAAGTTTAGAACATTTTAAAGACTCAGCTATTTCAAGATCAGCAATAGCTATTGATGAAAAGAAAATGTAAGGAATTGCGAAGATCAATAGCTTAACAAACATTTACCCTAAATTATTTTAATTATTTTTGGATAAATTAACGTAACATAACTTTTCTAATTAAGCAAGAAAAGTTATATTACAAAAGATTAAATAATTATTCTAAATTAATAACACCTATATTACTTTCTACTTCCTCTAAGGTTTTTAATAATTGTTCTAATTCAGAAAATGGATTTGTTAATTTGACTTTGAGTATTTTTGTATATTGCTTAAGGTTAATTCTGGCTGCTTATAAAATACCTCTTCACCTGATCCTATGGGTTTTACAATGTCAAATCTTACCTTAAAATATGGTATTAATTTTTGAAAATGCAATATATGAATATTACTAAGATTTGTCAATAAAATCTTACTACATGACAATTTTTAGAGATGTAAGGACTAAATGGTTGAATTTTTTTGATAATTCATGATGATAGAGGCAAAAATACTTGGTTCATATATGACAGATCAATCCGCTCC
>DYDT01000148.1 GCA_020404485.1 Rickettsia endosymbiont of Diachasma alloeum
AATTGAACATTGCTGGGCTAATTTAAAAAATTACTTAAGAAAAATCATTAAGCAGTTTAAGGATCTCAGATGTGCTATAACTACAGCTATATCTAAAACCTTTCCGTGTTAGCTATATGCCAATTATTTAAATAAGTTGCATAAAATCGTTTTTATAGGTATAATTTTCTTTTTTTAATATCTTCATAATATGTCACAAAAATTAGGTTTTTGGGCAGTTTTTGCATTAGTTACCGGTAGCCAAATCGGTACTAGTGTTTTTATACTTCCTTTGAGTTTAGCACCTTACGGTATATATAGTATATGGGGGTGGGTGTTGTCGCTATTTGGTGCTCTGAGCATCGCACTCGTATTTTCATATCTATGTGCAAAATTTACTAAGACAGGCGGTCCTCATGTTTATATTCGTGAAAGCTTTGGCGAAAAAGCCGCCTTTTTTGTTGGTTGGACTTATTGGGTTATCTCGTTCATCAGCACTAGTATAGTCGTAATCTCTGCTATAGGTTACCTGACTCCTTTCTTCAAATCACAAGCAATATTAGACTTAATATTACAAATAATATTACTAGCTGCCATTATGATCTTAAATTTAAAAGGTCCTGAAGTAGCAGGCAAAGCAGAGTTTTATTTAACATTATTAAAATTCGTACCTTTATTAATAGTAGGATTATGTGCATTATCGCACTTTAATACAGATAATATAGCTATTGCTGAGGAAGTAGAGGATTTAAGCGTTCCAACTATTATGGGTAGGGTAGCACTGCTTACTTTCTGGGGGTTTATCGGGGTAGAGTGTGCAACAACTACGGCAGGCTCGGTAAAAAATCCTTCTAAAACTATCCCAAGGGCTATAATGCTTGGAACTTTCTGCGTTGCCGTATTATATCTTATTAATAGTATCGGTATAATGGGCTTAATTCCTGCATCCGATCTTATCATTTCCAAAGCTCCTTATACTGATGCCGCAGCTTTATTATTTGGCGGTAAATGGTCTAGTGTGATTTCCGTTATTGCTTCCGTTATTTGCATCGGCACGCTTAACGCTTGGGTACTAACTAGCGGACAGATTGCTTTAGGACTCGCTGAAGATGGTTTACTGCCGAAATTTTTTGCCAAGAAAAATAGTAATAATGCACCGGTATGGGGGATTATTGTAAGTTGTCTTGGCATCGTACCTTTATTAGTATTTACGACGGCGAATGATAACTTTGCTGAGCAGATTACCAAAATAATAGATTTTTCGGCAATAGCATTTTTATTTGTTTATTTGATTTGTAGCTTGGCTTTTTTAAAAGTAATTCTTAGTTCAAAGAAAAATTTCTCTTATTATTATTTACTGATTGCCATAATATCAATTATTTTTTGTGCTTGGGTTATTTATGAAACGCCTATTAAAACATTAATCATAGCAAGTACTTTTACTATAGCCGGCATTCCTTTATATTTCTTGTGGTATAAAAGTAGAAAATAGCTTTCCTACTGTGTCATTTGAAGCGACGGCAGAAATCTGGTTTTTTTATTATCATCCCGTGATTTATGAACTAGATCTAGTTCAAAATACTATAAGTTAGCATTTTGATGTGGCTATAGTTTTCCGGACAGTTAATAATAGACGATATTAACAGAAAGGATAAAAATGACAGATATAAAACCAAAGGTATATCCAGCTGAATTTAAAGAATCAGCGATTA
>DYDT01000149.1 GCA_020404485.1 Rickettsia endosymbiont of Diachasma alloeum
ACTATGACAGAATATGAGAAAGGGAAACATACGGTATATTATCATAGGTATCACATAGTATGGATAACAAAATACCGTTATAAAGTATTAACACACGTTATTAAAGAAAGGATTCGGGCAGAGTAATAGCTCAAGTTTCAGAGGAGATGAATATTAGGATAGTAAATGGGGTGATATCATCTGATCATTTACATATTTTAGTATAGATACCTCCTAGTATAGCAGTAAGTGAATTTGTACAAAGAGCGAAAGGTAGGACTTCACGTAGAATACAACAATGCCTTTATATATTTGTATATTATAATATACATCAACAATGTTGTGCATGTTAATATATATTTCCTTTCCGTGTGAGCTATAATAAAGATACTCTCGATATAACCTTAGATTGGAATAATTATAAAGAAAATACTAAAATATTAGGTTTTGTGGACATTTCTAACTGATTTTCATTGCAACTATAAATTAACTTCTATATTATTCCATAACATATTGATTGTCTTAAGCTCTTAAATTATCTATATGCGAATTTGATAAGAATATTAGCTATGTATAAACAAATTTTAAAAAACATCGAAAATAAGATAGAAAGTAATAATATGACTCTTAAAACTTTAGAAGGGTTAAAAATATTTGGATTTGAAAACGCTAAGCGTGAGGGACTTAGCAACGTTCTTTTAGAGCTTTATAGTATTCACACAGGATTATTACATAAAGCTAATAATTATGAACAAGCTTCAGAAGCACAACTAAAATTATCTGTTGTAGACACTTTGATAGGTGATATTAATAACTTCCTTGATAATAATCCTGATGAATAATAAACTGCTACAATGTTTTAAGTATTTACTTAGGTTCTTATATCTTTAAAGTGTGATAGGATGGAAGATTATAAAATTATATTAGAAGTATAACGCTCATGATTTTTAAAGTAGTTCGAAAATTACAGAAAAAAGGAATTTATTAAACCTAGTATCTCTAACCTAACGTTAAAACCTAAAAAGCTTGATTTTAAGTTATGTTTGACGTTTGATGTTTTTGTAAAAATACCAAAAACTAGAGAATGGTGGGTTTGAGAAGACTTGAACTTCCGACCTCACGCTTATCAGGCGTGTGCTCTAACCAGCTGAGCTACAAACCCATAGTTAACTGATGCTTATAGGTTTATCATCACACCTGTCAGCAAACAAGGCTGAATTAACTATAGAATACGAAGTTAGGGTAAGAAATTATTTTAACTTCGTAAAATGGTTAAATAATGTGGTGAGCTCGCCGGGATTCGAACCCGGGACCCTTTGATTAAAAGTCAAATGCTCTACCAACTGAGCTACGAGCTCTTAAATATATTTATATACTCGCTTTATTTGAAAAATTGGCTACGTCGTTCTATAAGTACTGCGGTACTCACGTATTAAGTATACGCTTCGTTCCTCGTCTTATGAACTCCTTGCTCTTTTCCAAATAAAACTTCGTCTATATTACTTTTTAAATTTATACGTTAAAGTTTTATACTTAGTATAATAAATAATATTTAAAATTATGTTTTACTTTATCGCTGAAAAAGGCTAATCTGTCAACAATTATTTTCGGATTTAATTTAAATAAGGTAAATGCATGCATCATCAAGACGTGGCTGTAATTATTCCCTCACGGCTTAGTTCAACTAGACTTACACGTAAACCTCTACAGCTAATCGGCTCATCTACTTTAATCGAACGTGTATTTAAACAAGTAAATCAAACTAATCTTGAACATCTTTATGTTGCGACTGATTCACAGGAAATAGCAAGCGTAATTGAAAAGTTAGGGGGAAAAGTTATATTCACTGATAGTAATGTTCCAACCGGTACTGATCGTACTTATGAAGCTTTTAACTTAATTCCAAATAATCAAAATATTAATTATATAGTTAATGTGCAAGGTGATATGCCTTTCATTGAACCGGAATCAATTTTAAAGGTAATAGAATATTTAAAAAGTAGCCATTATGATATTGTAACTCCTGTGGTAAAAGTAGAGAAAGATTCCGTGGAAGCTGCAAGTAATGTTACTGTAGCTATTGACTCTCAAGGAAAAGCCATATATTTTTCACGCAGTCTTATTCCAAATGGTGCAGAAGAATTTTTATATCACGTGGGAATGTACGGTTTTCGTAAAAATGCTTTAGAAAGATTCGTTGCTCTTGAACCAACATTTTTAGAGAAAACAGAACGTTTAGAGCAGTTACGACTCCTTGAAAATGGCATGACGATCGGCACATGCTTGGTTAACAATGTCCCCATTTCGGTAGATACACCTGAAGATTTAAGCAAAGCAGTAAAATTTTATGAAAAGAGTAAATTAGTTTAAAGAATGGTGCGTTTTATCTTTATTACAGGCGGAGTAGTTTCATCTTTAGGTAAAGGTCTAACTGCCGCCTCTCTTGCGATGCTTTTGCAAGCAAAAGGTTTTAAAGTTTGTTTACGAAAATTAGATCCTTATTTAAATGTTGACCCGGGAACAATGAATCCTCATCAACATGGTGAAGTATATGTTACCGATGACGGGGCTGAAACCGATCTTGACCTTGGGCATTATGAGCGTTTTACAGGAGTTCCTGCTTGTAAGTTTGATAATATCACGACAGGAGCTGTATATTCAAAACTACTTAAAGAGGAAAGATTAGGAAATTATACCGGTCTTACTGTACAGGTTATTCCGCATGTTACAAATATAATAAAAGATTTTATACTTTCTAACACTAAAGGTTTTGATTTTGTACTTTGCGAAATAGGCGGCACAGTAGGAGATATTGAAGGATTGCCTTTTTTTGAAGCTATAAGACAAATTGGAAATGAGTTAAAAAGCAAACAATGTTTATTTATTCATTTAACTTTACTACCATATGTCAAAACTGCTCGTGAGCTAAAAACTAAACCTACTCAACATTCTGTAAAAGAACTTCGTACTATTGGCATTTCACCAAATATTTTAGTATGCCGAGCAGAACGTAAAATTGCTAAAAGCGAAATAGAAAAAATAGCTTTATTTTGTAATATAGATCCTGAGTATGTTATTCCGGCAATAGATCAGAAAAATATATATTTGGTACCTCTTGCTTACCATAATTATGGACTTGACAATAAAGTATTAAAATTTTTTAATCTTACTATTGCACCTTCTAAATTAGATAGATGGCATGATATAATTGAAAGATTAAAAGAATCTCATTTAAAGGTACGAATCGCTATTATAGCTAAATATCATAAATTAAAAGATGCTTATAAATCGGTAATCGAAGCTCTTGACCATGCCGGTATATATCATAAATACAAAATTGATTTAGTATGGATAATTGCAGAAAATGTAACCAGTGAAAATATTGCTAAAAAATTATTAGGCGTTGACGGGATATTAGTACCAGGCGGATTTGGTGAGCGAGCCACAGAAGGAAAAATTCTAGCAGTAAATTATGCTCGGACAAACAATATACCTTTTTTTGGTATATGTCTTGGAATGCAGCTTGCTACTATTGAAATAGCTCGTAATTTAGTTGGTATTGAAGATGCTGTAACAGAAGAGTTTAAAACAGCTGGTACAAAAATTATTGAAAAAATAAGCAAACATGATGAGGATTTTAATCCATCAGATATCACAATAGAAAATGTAAAAAAGACTATGCGTCTTGGTTCTTATACATGTAATTTAGTATCGGAGAGTATTGCTGCTAATGTATATGGAGAACTTAAAATAAGTGAACGACATCGTCATAGATACAAATTTAACAATGATTTTCAAGATATTTTTGAAAAAAATGGCGTAAAGTTTAGCGGATTTTCAGAAGATAAAAAGATTGTGGAAGCAATTGAATTACCAAAACTACAATGGTTTGTAGGAGTACAATTTCATCCAGAATTTAAGTCAAAACCTTTTGAAGCTCATCCCCTATTCATTAAATTTGTTGAAGCTGCAATTAAATATACTAAAAATAATTAACAATATACTATGACCTTATTTAAAAATCTTGACATAATTTTTATTATAGTCTAGGTTGCATTAGAGTTCTTTAACATTCTATAAAATAAGCTCATAGGTAAATTAATGGACGCCGTGAATTCTAACTTCACCTTTTGGAATAAAGCAAGAAATAGTAAATTTAGACATATAGTATGGCCGATTAGATCATATGAATTAACCAAATTCATACCTATGGCTTTGTTAATGTTTTTTATTTTACTTAATCAGAACTTAGTTCGCAGTATTAAAGATAGTTTTGTTGTTACTCTAATCAGCTCAGAAGTACTTAGTTATATAAAAATTTGTGAAATGCCTATAGGCATTTTATTCGTTGCACTATATTCAAAATTGTGTAATATAATGACTACAGAGCAGGTTTTTCGAATCATTGTTGGTATTTTTCTAGCTTTTTTTAGTTTATTTGCTTTTATTTTATTTCCTTATAAAGAATATTTTCATCCTAATTCCGAATTAATCAAATACTACATAACTATTTTTCCACACTTGAAATGGATTATAATAATATGGAGTCAGTGGAGTTTAGTACTATTTTATATAATAGGAGAACTATGGCCGGTAATAGTTTTTACTCTTTTATATTGGCAACTGGCAAATAAAATTACTAAGATCGAAGAAGCTCCTAGGTTTTATTCATTTTTTACTTTATTTGGGCAAACCAATCTACTAATTTCCGGAACAATAATTATCTATTTTGCTAAAGGCAATCATTTCCTATTACCCCTATTTTCTCATTTAAACGATACAAATGAAATTCTTTTAAAATCATTTGTTACCCTCATTTTAATATCCGGATTAATTTGTTTAGCCATACATAAATTTATCGATAAATCCATTGTAGAAGCCGATAAGAATGTCAAATTTAAAAATCAAAGAACTGATATATTAAAATTAAGTTTAATTGATAGTGCAAAAGTCGTATTAACTTCTAGATATCTTGGTTTTATCTGTATTCTTGTAATGTCGTACTCTATGAGTATAGCTTTAATTGAAGGATTATGGATGTCAAAAACTAAACAGCTTTATTCAGCAACAAAAGATTTTATATCATATCAAGGTGAAGTATTATTTTGGACTGGGGTACTTACTTTAATTAGTGCATTTTTAGGAAGTAGTTTAATTAGATTATGCGGTTGGTTTTGGGGAGCTATTATTACCCCTATTATAATGTTTGGAGCAGGTGTAATGTTTTTTTCATTTACTGTCCTTGAAAGTCATTTATGGAATATTGTAAATACTCTTGGATATAGTTCTCCACTAGTTGTTATAGTTTTTATTGGTGGGTTATGGCATGTGCTTTCTAAATCAGTAAAATACTCTCTTTGCGATGCTACAAAAGAAATGGTATATATTCCACTTGATAGTGAAATGAAAACTAAAGGCAAAGCTGCTGTTGATGTTATGGGTACAAAAATCGGCAAATTAATAGGTGCACTTATTCAGTCTATAACTTTCATCATTTTTCCGAATGCTGTCCATAACGATATAGCTGGTTTATTAATGTTTAGCTTTATTATTGTATGCCTCTTATGGCTATATGGCGTAAAAGTTCTAGCAGAATACTATAATAAATTGGTAAAACGTTAAAAATATTGTCATTCTGTTGCAGCTTTATTTGCATGAATTAAAAAGTACTATCAGTATATCCCATGGCGGCAGTGCTTGCGTGGATCAAAAAACACCCTTAATGTCGTATAGTTGCTTGCTAACTAGATCCAGAAAAACAACTTTTAATACTAATACTTTTAGTATTTTTTAGCTGGACTCCGTGAATAAATTATGGGGTGACAGGGAAAAATAATCCATGCGGGCAATGCCCGCTATGGCTTGCTAACTAGATCCAGAAAGCAAAAAAATATCCATATCATTAGATCTAAATATTTACTTTTACCTAAAATTAACTACACTTTAGATTAAATACAGCTAATAAAGTATAGTACAAATAAAACAAGTATATATACCATGATTATGATTTATTAATATATCTAGAAGCATAATTAAAGAACCAAAAATTTATTTAGTAGATTGGTAATTAATAAAGGATAAAAGTAAGAAGTTTAAAAATTTTATTGCCTCTCATTTATTGAAAGCACTAAATTGCTGGAGTGATAGAGGTCTTGGAAAAGATGAATTAAATTATATATTATGGTTTTAGCGTAATAACTTCGTATAGCATACATTATACGAAGTTATACGAAAATAATCTTGGCAAGTGTAGTTTTACCAAGCCCAGGCGGACCATAAAATAAAGTATGATCAAGATGCTCCCCACGAGATTTAGCTGCCCTAATAAATACGGAAAGGTTTTCCTTAATC
>DYDT01000150.1 GCA_020404485.1 Rickettsia endosymbiont of Diachasma alloeum
CAGGCTTGATCTGTAAGAATTTTGTCTGCTCGTGTCGCGCAGTTAGATTATTTCGATTTTTAGAGTAGGCTGTATCGTGTTCTTTACTCGTATAACTTCGTATAATGTATGCTATACGAAGTTATTACGACCTATACCTGATTGTGAGCTTTAACTAGTTTTAATTCAAAACGCTTAGGATCAATAGTTAATATATGAATAACATGGTTATCTTGCTTAGAAAATCTATAATTAAACCCTGAATCTTGATTAGCATAAGTTTGAAAATTGAGTAACATTAGAGCGAGTAGGGTGAGTGATGATTTATTCATATAATTTTGTTCAATTGTTATATCGTGGCTTGTACCTAGTTTGTTACATGGCTTTGATGTCATTCCCGTGCGGGCATTGCCCGCATAGATCGCAAAGCTTCCTAAGGTAGTCATTCCCGCATAGGCGGGAATCCAGAAAAATTAAATAAATAATTTTAAAACTAAAAGCTTAGGTTATCTTGCTTTATGCTGGATTCCTGCTTTTAGCTAGGAATGACATACAGGACATTTTTCGAACCATGCAATACCACCAGTTTTTTTCCGCAATAATAATGAGATTAAATTACTTCTCTCTGAATGCCTTGAATGCTGTGTCAATTACAGGATCAAGGAGATATCTAAGCAATGTTCTAGTTCCAGTAACGATCTGTACTTCGGCTTGCATACCTGGATGTAATTCTAGATTTTTTATTTTGGCAATTCTGTTAAATTCATCCATATCAATCTCTACTCTAGCAATATAGTAATTATCTTGCTGACCAGGATGTTGTCTTTCATCTTGAACAATATCCGGTGATACACTGACTACTTTACCGGTAAATGTTGGGGTAGTACGTGATTTAAAAGCACTAAAGCGTATTTTTGCAACCAGTCCTTCATGTACTGAATCTATATTTTTTTGTGATACTTTTGCTTCTATAATTAATGGATCGTTAGTAGGTGAAATTTCCATAATAGTTTGCCCGTGACCTATATAACCACCAATTGTATGATATTTTAGATTATTAATTATACCATCAACAGGTGATTTGATTACTATCCGATTGAGTGAATCAGTTAAAGAGTTATATTTTTCTCTCAAGCTTGCTGTCTGTACTTGGGCTTCACGAAGTTCGGTTAAAGTTCTTTCAGTATATTGATTTTGTTGAGTTATAATACTAATTTGAGCTTCAGTAATAGAATGGTGCGTTCCTGCTATTTCCGTGTCAGTCGTCGCAACGTCACTTTTTGCACTAGCAACTTTTGCTTCTTGTTCTAATAAAGCAGCTTTCTGTACAAAACCCTTTTCTTTTAAAGTTTTTAAAGCCTTTAAGCGATCTTGGTAAACCTCGGCTGTTTTAGTTGCAGCTACTTTTTTTGCTTCTAAGCCTTCAACTCTCTTTTCAAGTTGAGAAATACGTTGTTGCAATGCATCTTTTTTTGAATTAAATACTTCTTTTCTTGATCTAAATAAATTTTCCTGGGTGTGCATTATTTTAGCGACTTCCGGTAAATTAATATCTTGCATTAAAAAATCAGAAAATTCTATTTGTTCTAAATTATCACGCTCAGCAATTAAACGATTTTCAGTAGCTAAAGCAGTGCGATATTGACTTAAAGTGCTCTCATAGTCACTTTTTATTCTGGTTTCTTCAAGTTCTATTAGCTTATCACCTGCTTTAACTTTATCACCTTGTTTCACGTAAATAGCTTTGATTATTCCGCCCTCATGATGTTGAATTGTCTTCTTATTTGTGCTTGGCATTAATATTCCAACTGCAACAGCTCCACTATCAAGTGGTGCGACAGCCATCCAAATACCGCCGATTAATACTAAGAAAATAATAATATAAATACCGAAAAGTATAGGTGATCTTGCTGTTTGTGCAACATCATTACGATCTTTATCGGCTTTTTTGGTAACAAAATTAACGAACCTATCAAGCTTTAAAAGTAAAAATTCTATTGCGTGTGAGGTCTTTTTTAACGCTCCATTGATTAAAGCTTTACGTTTAGAGCTTTGACCTTTAAGGCTTAGTGAATTTTCTCTCAAGGACAGTAATTGCTTTAACTGTTCCGGCGTAATTTGAGGTTTATTGTTTTTTAAGTCCTGCATAATATTCAATCATTATTATTTTTTGTCATTGTGAAGAGCTTAGGGCTTTGTTGCATGGCTCGATAAACACCCTTGATGTCATTCCCGCATAGGCGGGAATCCAAAAAAAATATCATAAATACAATAAATTTTTAAAACTAAAGCTCGATTTTATCTCGCTTTATGCTGGATTCCCGCCTATGCGGGAATGACATCAGAGCCATACTTTAATTTTCACTATCACGCTCCTTTTAGTCGTGTAGCTCACGACGATTTTGCACTATTTATTATTAATATGAATTGTGCCACCTTTTAAAGTTTTAAAGTGGTTCTGAATTTCATCTGGTGTTCCATGAACTGCAACAGCTCCATCCTGTAATATTAAGATTTTATCAACAACGGATAATACAGAAGGTCTATGTGAAATTACAACGACTGATATTCCTTTTAGTTTTGCTTGCTTTAAAGCACTCGCAAGTGCTACTTCTCCTGCTTCATCTAAATTAGCATTAGGCTCATCTAAAATTACTAGTTTTGGATCACCATAAAACGCTCTAGCAAGTCCTATACGTTGTCTTTGTCCACCTGATAAATTAGAGCCAGCAGGACCTATATCTGAATCATAACCGTCAGGAAATCTTAATATCATTTCATGAGCACCGGCTAGTTTAGCTGCTTCAATAACTTTTTGTGGATTAGCATTTTCTTCCATTCTAGCAATATTTTGCTTAATACTACCACTGAAAAGCTCTATTCCTTGGGGCAAATAACCGACATGTCTGCCAAAATCTTCTCTATTCCAACGATAAATTTCAGCCTCATCTAAACGTACTGAGCCTGAGGATTCTCGCCATACACCAACTATGATTTTAGCTAAAGTTGACTTTCCGGTTGCTGATGGTCCGATAATTGCTAAAATTTCACCTGGTTGTACCGCAAAACTAACACCTTTTAAAATATATTTTGGGGTAGGTGGTTGTGGCATATATTTTGGAATAGGGTGAGCATAATAAATATTTTCTACAGTTAAATGTCCCTCAACATTTGGAATCGGCATTGCTTCGTCACGAGAAGCATAAGTATTAAATAGGTTGTTAATATTTTTGAATGATTTAATAGCTCCGCTCATGCTTTTCCATAACTCAATAGCATTATCAAAAGGAGCAAGTGCTCTACCAACTATAATAGAGCTCATAATCATATTACCAGGAGTCATTGACGCACCATGAGTTTCTACAACAAGATAAGCACCAACGCCAGTAACTGCCATTTGCATTATGTTACGGATAAATCTTGAAAAATTAGAAATAACGCCATTACGATAGCTAGCGGTTGATTGCTTATCAAGTGCTGCTAAGTTAAATTTATGCCAGTTTTTTGTGACATTTTTCATCATCCCCATTGCTTCGACTACTTCGGCATTTCTATTAGCAATATCGGCTTGCGTCATACCTTTAATCGAGAATTCTGTAGCTTCACCTAAGGTTTTGTTAGTAGCCGCCGCATTAAAAAAAGCAGTTGAAACTATCACAATTGCACCAAAAACCGTAATAAAACCGATATATGGATGAATCGAGAAAATAACAGCAATATAGATCAAACTCCAAGGTGCATCAAATAAGGTATTAATTCCGGTACTTGTTAGAAATGTTTTAACGGATTGAAAATCACGTAATAGCTGGCTAGATCCCATATTTACACGTGTTGCTGCTGCTGAAATCGAGGAAGCAAAAATCACCGGTGCTACTGTTCTATCAAGCCATTCTCCCACTTTTATAAGAGTAAAAGAACGAGCAATTTGCAGTAAGCCGTAAACAAAGTAAATGTAAGCAATTATTATCGACAAATATAATAAGGTATATAAATTACCACTACCAAGTACTCTATCTAAAACTTGCAAAGAATAAAGAGGGGTAATTAGCATTAGTAAATTAATTACAAAGGCAAACCAAAAAACTATCCAGAAAGCTGTTCGGCACTCTCCAAGTGCTATCATCAAAGGATTTTTTTTATTTAAGGCAGTATTTTTATTATCCATATTAATTATTTTATAAATAAGTTTTAATTAATTCTTCAGCAATTTGAACGCTATTTAAAGCAGCTCCTTTACGTAAATTATCGCATGTAATCCATAAATTTATGGCATTTTCTTTACTTGCATCATCCCTAATACGTGAGACATATACAGCGTCTTCGCCCACTACTTCAATAGGTGAAATATAAGCAGCATCTTTAGTCTGTGAAATTGTAATAACCCCGTCTGCATCTTCTAGTATTTCCTCAACTTCTTTAGCATCCACTTTACTACTAAATTCTATATTAACGGATATAGAATGACCAACAAATACAGGTACTCGTACAGAAGTTACACTAACTTTAAGATGATCACCAATAATTTTCTGTAGCTCTAAAGCAATTTTCGACTCTTCGCTTGTATAACCATCTTTATTTAAATCGCCTATGTGAGGAAATAGATTGAATGCAATTTGTTTTGGAAATATATTGGGATCTGTCTCTTCAAAGATATATTTAGATTTTGTTTGATCGTAAAGTTCATCCATTCCTACTTTACCTGCTCCGGATACTGATTGATAAGTAGATATTACAACTCTTTTTATCCTTATTTCATTATCTAATGGTTTAAGTACAACTGCAAGAGGAATCGCAATGCAGTTAGGATTCGATATGATATTTTTAACAGCAAAGTCTTTAAGTGTTGATAAATTAGCCTCAGGTACAATTAAAGGTATGTCTTCGCTTAGCCTAAAAAAAGAAGATTTATCGATAACAACACAATTTTTAGCTATAGCACTTGGTATAAATTTTTTTGATACTTCTGAACCTGCTGAAAAAAATGCAATATCTATTTCTTCAAAATCTAAATCATCTAAGCTGCTTATTTGTAATACTTGTTCGCCAAAACTAACTTTTTTTCCAATAGAGTTATTTGAGGCAACAGCATAGATTTTGTTAATAGGAAAATTACGTTCTGCTAAAATATTTAAGGTTTCACGACCGACATTTCCAGTAGCACCGATAACAGCAATATTATATTTCTTAGTCATTTTTATTTAATTAATCCAATAAGTTTTTCACCACCAATAATATGAAAATGGAAATGAAAAATAGTTTGTCCGGACTTCTCGCCTTTATTGGTGATTAAGCGATACCCATCTTTATCTAGACATGCTTTATTTGCTATATCAGAAATCTTAGCAAAAAAATGCTTTATTTCTTCTACCGAAGCTTTAGAAATAAAATCGGCGTAATCGATATATTCATTTTTAGGTATAACAATAATATGTACTGGTGCGACAGGTGCTATATCTTTAAATGCTAAAACCTGCTCGTCTTCATAAATTACTTCTGCCGGTAAATTTTTATTAATAATCTTTGCAAACATATTTTCTTTATTGTACATAACTATTACGCTCCAAAAATTTTAATTCAGCCTCTACTTGTGAACCAGCAATTACTATATCTTTAAGCGTATAATCATTTCTTTTTAAATGATTTTCTCTAATATCAGCAGCAAAAAAACCAAATATTAACATAACAATTAGCTTTAATGCAAGCGTTAACTCCGATATGTTAATTGTCATTGCTACTATGTTTATTGCTACAGCTATAATAACAGGTAACCACATTTTATGGTATAGTGCCCAGAATACACTTAAAAGAGCTGCTGTCCATGAAAAACTTTCTTTAATGACAATAAAATTATTATTTTTTTGTGTAGGGTTAATGTATATTGCGTATATATTCATTATTTAAATCTTGAAAATTCACAGGAAAATGATTAATTATAACTATACTCGATGAACTTGAAAAATTGGCTACGTCGTCTCAATAAGATCTGCGGTGCTCACGTATTAAGTATACGCTCCGCTCCTTGACTTATAAACTCCTTGCTCTTTTCCAAGTTGATCTTCGTATACTAGTCTAAGTAATAATGAATATATTACTTAATCAGCAAATTAATATCAATAAATTTTACATTATGTCAGATAATTTAGCCTTACATGGCACTACAATACTTTGTTTAAAAAAGAACGCAGAAATAATTATAGCAGCAGATGGACAAGTTTCGCACGGCAATACAGTATTAAAATCTACTGCTCGAAAATTACGAACTATAGCAAATAATAAAATTATTGCAGGTTTTGCTGGTTCTACTGCTGACGGGCTTGCTTTATTTGAAAAGCTAGAAGTAAAAATAGAGCAACATAAGCATAATTTGCTTAGAAGTGCAGTTGAACTTGCAAAAGATTGGCGTAGCGACAAATATTTACGTCGTTTAGAAGCAATGATGATTGTTGCTGATCGTAATCATATATTAATTTTAACTGGTAACGGTGATGTTGTTGAACCAGAAAATAATGTTGCAGCAATAGGCTCAGGTGGTCTGTTTGCCTTATCTGCAGCACGTGCTTTAATGTCTTACGATAATCCTCTAACTGCTGAAGAAATTGCTTTAAAATCTATGAATATAGCAGCAGATCTTTGTGTATTTTCTAACCATAATATTATAACGGAAAAAGTTGTATGAAATCTACTAAAACTACTAATAATAAAAAAGACCCTATGGGGCTTACCCCATCCCAAATAGTTAACGAGCTTAATAGATTTATCGTAGGTCAAGAAAAGGCTAAAAAAGCCGTTGCTATTGCTCTTAGAAATCGTGGTCGTCGTAAAAGAGTAGAGGGAAACTTACGTAATGAAATAGTACCAAAAAATATCTTAATGATAGGTTCAACAGGAGTCGGTAAAACAGAAATTGCAAGAAGACTTGCTAAACTTACTAATTCTCCTTTTTATAAAATAGAAGCAACAAAATTTACCGAAGTTGGCTATGTAGGGCGTGACGTAGAATCAATAATTCGTGATTTAGTAGAAATAGCTGTTAATACTCAAAAAACGATAGCTAAAACAGAAGTAGATATTAATGCACGTGAGAAAGCAATCGAGAGAGTACTAGATAGTCTAGTAGGTAAGACTTCAAGTAGTGAGACGAGAGAAAAGTTTCAAGAAAAAATCTTAAGTGGCGAGCTTGATGATACAGAAATCGAAATTAGTGTAGCTGATACAGCACCTGTAGGCGGAGGTAGCTTTGAAATACCTGGCATGCCTGGAGCATCTATGGGAGTGCTTAATCTTGGTGATATGATAGGAAGAGCTTTTGGAACGACCAAAACTAAGACAAAAAAAATGTTAGTTAAAGAAGCGATGAGTATAATTTTATCAGAAGAGTCTGAAAAATTAATCGATCAGGAAAAAATTATCCAGCAGGCAATTAATCTAGTTGAAAATGATGGGATAGTATTCATTGATGAAATTGATAAGATTGCCTCAGTAGCTAATTCTGGAGCAAAAAATTCTGAAATAAGTAGAGAGGGAGTGCAGAGGGATTTGCTACCTTTGATGGAGGGAACAACAGTTAACACAAAATATGGTCCTGTTAAAACCGACCACATATTATTTATTGCTTCAGGAGCTTTTCACATTGCAAAACCATCAGATTTATTACCTGAATTGCAAGGAAGATTACCTATTAGGGTAGAGCTGAATTCATTAACTAAAGAAGATATGATTAAGATATTACTTGAGCCTGAAACTAGTTTAATAAAGCAATATTCGGCTTTAATAGGTACTGAAAAGGTAGAACTTGAATTTACGAATTCCGCTATAGAGAAAATTGCAGATTACGCTACTACAGTTAATTTAGAAATCGAGGATATAGGAGCAAGAAGATTGCATACTATACTTGAAAATTTACTTGAAGATATAAGCTTTAGAGCTAGTGAAATGCAAGGTGAAACAATATCTATAGATGATAAATTTGTAGAAAATCAATTGTCAAAAATACTAACTAATGTTGACTTGGCAAAGTTTGTTCTGTAGTATGTTTTTTCAATTAAAGATAGTACTATTAAAAAATGATAATTCATATAGCAAGTCTTACATTCAACGGGATTGATATCACTGATGTTGATATGTGCAGGTACAAATATCTCCAGGTATACCTGCCTTTACCATAGTAGGGCTTGCTGATAAAACTATTGCTGAGTCAAAAGAGCGAGTTAAAGCAGCTTTATCTTCTATAGGGCTTGCATTACCCACTAAAAAAATCTTGATAAATTTAGCTCCAGCAGATTTAGTAAAAGAGGGTAGTCATTTCGACCTTGCAATTGCTTGTGCAATACTTACTGCTATGAATATTTTGCCAGAAACCGAAATAGCAGAATATCTAATAATAGGGGAGTTATCTTTAGATGGATCGATATTGCCGGTAAATGGTGCATTACCTGCAGCAATTGGAGCTACTGCTAGAGGTCAGGGGCTGATTTGTTCAAGTAAAAACTCATCTGAAGTTGCTTGGTCAGGTAATGATAATATACTTGTAGCAGGTAATTTAATTGAGCTAGTAAATCATTTTAAACGCCAGTTTAGGATAAGAAGACCTAGGAATTGCCTTGTATACAGCATATAGACGTGGTTTATTAGTTTCTAACTAGCTCAAATTATTACTTTTTTGTGCAATATATCGTTTTATAAC
>DYDT01000151.1 GCA_020404485.1 Rickettsia endosymbiont of Diachasma alloeum
ACCAAGCTTAGTTATTAAATGGGCTCTGTTCTTGTATTTAGTAGCGTAATAACTTCGTATAGCATACATTATACGAAGTTATACGAACATTATTTGCTCCAGTATTAACATTCTTTTTTACCTCCTTACCAGGAGGATACACTATTAATACTGTATCAATTTTTATCCGTTGCTCTGTATCATTTTACTGCCGTTCTAACATTAGATTGGAATAAGCTTTAGCTTAAATTCTAAGGCACTTCCAGTGCCTACCATCAACCTACCGGCTCTCAGCCGGTAGTGGTTGAGTTTAAAGAGGTGTCATCTTGAATATTTTTATCAGTATAATGGTTTTTTAACCATAAGAAAGTTGAAATTTTTTTATCTTGCTTATTTTGGCCGCTAACGGCAATTGCCGTAATATTAAACTCTTTACTCAAATAAGAAGCATATAATAAAACTCCGTCAACTGCGTAATCTTTGTATTTTGTTCTATCGTTACTTTCATGATAAATTGTAGTTGCTTTGCATTCTATAATAATTAAATTATCAGGATTATTTTTAAAAGAGGTAATAAACTCAGGTTTACCAACACCATGCCCACTTTTTGAAGCATTTTGCAATAGTTTGTTTATTCTTGGATTTTGTGATTTTTGTTCTTCTACTAAAATATTTTGTTCATCGTAATAACCTTTTTGTCGTAAAAGATCTCTGACAATATTTTCAGTAATACGTTCATTTAACATATTTAATCCCGTTTCTTTCTTAAAAAAGCTGGTATATCGTGAATGTCAGATTCTTTAGTATCTTCATCGGGCATACTAACTACAACATTTTTTCGTTCTGGGATTTGATTATTATTTTGTGTTCGCAGAGACCCCCACATTCTTACAAAGAAAGATGATTTGGGAGTTTCTCCAGCATCATTAGTAAGACTTACCTTTGGTTCCATATCGTCGTTGATTGGATTAGGGGCTTGGTCTAGAGAGTCAGCAATTTCTGCTTCGTCGTTACTATAGCTGTTAAAATTAGGAATTTCTTCAATATGAACAGGTTGATCTCCTTGAATAGATTGAGCTCTAAGTTTTGTGTCCTCATCTTCTTCGATGGATAAATCGGTAGCACTAGAATTAACAGGTTTATAAAGCGGTATTTTATCTGCATCAATACCTGTTGCAACAACTGATACTCTAATAATCCCTTTTAGCTCAGGATTAAATGTTGAACCAAAAATAATATTAGCATCTTTATTGTTTACTTCTTCTCTAATTCTATTAGCAGCGTTATCGACTTCAAATAAAGTCATATCTGGACCGCCGGTAATATTAATTAATACACCCCTAGCACCACACATTGAGCTATGATCAAGTAACGGATTAGAGATTGCAGATTCTGCTGCTTTAGTAGCTCTATCCTCACCGCTAGCCTCGCCTGTACCCATCATAGCTTTGCCCATTTCGCTCATAACAGCTTTGATATCAGCAAAGTCAAGATTGATAAGACCTGGCATAATCATTAAATCCGTGACGCCTCTAACGCCTGCATGCAATACATCATCTGCCATTTTAAAAGCATCAGCAAAAGTAGTTTGTTCATTAGCAATACGAAATAAATTTTGATTTGGTATCACGATTAAAGTGTCAACAAATTGTTGTAAATCTATAATTCCTTTATCTGCGGTTTTCATACGATGTCCGCCCTCAAAATGAAAAGGCTTAGTTACTACACCGACTGTTAGAATTTCAAGTTCCTTAGCAATTCGTGCAATAACAGGTGCAGAGCCAGTACCAGTACCGCCGCCCATGCCTGCCGTAATAAACACCATGTTACTATTTTCTAGATAATTGCGAATTTCATTTTCTGATTCTTGTGCAGCTGCCGCTCCAACTTCAGGAGCAGCTCCAGCACCAAGACCTCTAGTTGTGGAGACGCCGAGTTGTATTTTGTTTTCACAACGAGAATATTCTAATGATTGTGCATCAGTGTTAGCTACTACAAAATTAGCTCCTTGCAAATTAGCACTAATCATATTATTTACTGCATTACTACCTGCACCCCCAACACCAAAAACTGTGATACGTGGTTTTAATATTATATTTTCTGGTGCTTTGATGTTTATTAAAGCCATGATAATCGTTTATTTATATTATTATGATTTAAGTATAATAGAAGATTTGGAAATTTCCATAATCTTTTTCTTACTACATGACAATTTTTAGAGATGTAAGGACTAAATGGTTGAATTTTTTTGATAATTCATGATGATAGAGGCAAAAATACTTGGTTCATATATGACAGATCAATCCGCTCC
>DYDT01000152.1 GCA_020404485.1 Rickettsia endosymbiont of Diachasma alloeum
GCATTTCTGTTACCTATATTTTTAATTACTTCTAATATAGGCTCAACAAAAATTTACACAATCATTGCAAAAGACTCCAAAACCAAGAAATCTTATTTACTTGTTTCCCTCTTCAGCTGCTGCTGGTTATATGACTAGACAAAATTTTGCTATTCTCTTAAAATCAGCTGCTCTTTATGCAGGACTTAATCCTGAGCATATTTCCCCGCATGTATTGCGTTATAGCTTTGCAAGTCATTTGCTTGAGGGTGGAGCAGATTTAAGAGTGATCCAAGAGCTGTTAGGTCATGCTGATATCTCTACTACTCAAATATATACCCATCTTCAAACCAACCATCTTAAAAAAGCATTGTTACATCATCCCCTCAGTAAAAATTAAAATATTTTAACCTTTATATAAAATTATTACTAACATTATTAAATGATATAGATGGTAGTTAAATTAATAATTTAGCATCTTCAAACACATTAGAGTTAGTAATGTATAGTAAATTAGATGATGAGGTAAATATAATAAGAGTTTTGGGTCATGATGAGAATAATAATATGACTTATGAGCTACTACCTTGAAGTTTCAATCACATAGTTGATAAAAATTTATAGTAATTAGTTTATTACATATTTAATATAATTGTGTCATTAAGTTATTACCATATATGCTAAAAGAATCAAAAAAGAATCAAAATTTTATTACAAATAAAAATCTAGCAGATTGAGTTATTGAAGAATTAGAAAATGAGAATTTTGATTTAAAAGTTTTAGAAAAAATACAGCAAGCATTTAGTACTGCAAGTAAGCAAAAGCAAAGAGAAGCTTTTATATCTATTATAGATACAAATCTTAAAAATCAGCAGTTACATAAATTAAATAGGGCAGTAATGGAACATGCAAGCGAGCTAATGCCAACTAATGATCCAAATTTTGTTTGTCGTACTACTGATAATAAAATTTGGGGAGAATTATTATTGGAAGCAAAACGTCATGGTATGAAAGCCGAACTTAACTCTAAGTCAGAATTACAGCCTCTTAATGTCAAAAATATACCGCAAGAAATATTAAACCATTATTTCATTCTCAAACAAAAATTTTATCCTCAAAGAGATTCTAAAGATTCAATAGATAATAGGATTGCTCAAATTATTAATTTTCTGCTATATGCTCCTCTTTTTCGAGGAACAAAAGAATACGAAAAGCTATCTGATATGGATAAACTGATTGCAGAAGGTGACATACGAAACCCTAACGGTGGATATGTTCAAAATTTGGTAGAGAAAAAATAGCATCATACATAGAAAAGTATGCTAATACGCAAGAAAGATATGAGAACAAAAAAAATGAAGAAAAAGAAGCTGAAATATCTTCAATAATTGAAACATCAATAAAAAAGTTAGAACAAAACAAAAAAATAGCTATTGAAAGTCAGCAACGAGAGAAAATTAAGAGACGTATATCTAGGTTTTTAGAAGAATTTTCAATTGAAGTTCTAACTTTTAACAAAAAAAAGTTAGTAGATATAATCCATCAAGAGCTTTATCAAAAACGATCTGTATGGTCAAAAATAGTTAATTATATCGGTATAAAATATTATAAAATTTCAAAAGAAAACCTTAAAAATATAAAAGAAATAATAGGCAGTAAAATTTGTTATTTTAATATGAAGCCAGAAGTACGAAAACAGTTAGAACAGCTTTCAAAAGAGCTACATAAATCAGGTGCAGTAATATCTTCAGTGGATAAAGATAAGCAGAAAAATCTAGAAGAATTAAAACAAAATTTTAAAGAATTGAAAAAATTAAAAAATCCAGCTCACCTTCCGCTGCAAAATATTAATTATTATGCATTATTATTTAACGTAATAACTTCGTATAGCATACATTATACGAAGTTATACGATACTTATCTCTCTTCAACAATTTTGAGAGTTCACTTATCTTTTTAAGGAGATTTCAACCCGTAACGAGAAAATCTCGTTACAGATTTCAATTTAATATTGTTTGTAATAGAATAGAATACTTTATTTCTTTGATGTTACTTTTACATTTTTACATCTACACAGGCCTCCTCTCCACGTCATTTAATTTCAGTTACAATTATATCTAGTTTTGCATAACAAAAATA
>DYDT01000153.1 GCA_020404485.1 Rickettsia endosymbiont of Diachasma alloeum
AATATGATGTAAAGTAGTGTTACTTTCATCCCATGGCTTATCCAACGTTGTTGCATGGCTTCGATGTCATTCCCGCGTAAGCGGGAATCCAGAAAAAAGAAATTTTTACTCTTCATATATTTAGATTCCTCGTTTATTACTAGATTCCTGCTTTCGCAAGGATGACACTAGTTCCAACTTACTAAGCTTAAAATCCTGATCTATCCAAATCTTTTTTAAGTAATTTAGTTTTTCACCTATTTCTTTTTGCTCTATATTCATATTCAGTAAATCAGTGCCATTTATTGGAAATTTAGGTCGTTCTAATGAATCATATATATTTATAAATTTTGTTATTTTTGAATATTCTATCTTACCTAATACATTTGCTGTTAATAGATATTCTTTATAATTTTTATGTTCTAGCCAGATTTTTTTTATATCAAATTCAGTGATTATATTCTTGTGAATAAAATCTAATATTGATAATATTCGGATAGTTTCGTGTTTTGAGAATTTCCAGTTTAAAAAGATTTTTAAGTCTAAATCTTTTTGATGATATAGTAATAATGCGTATCTATAAACTAGCTCTAGATTAAAGTTTTTAGCTTGCTCTGCAATTTTTATTTCATAATTTTGGATGGAGAATATCAAACTCAAAATCTCTATTTCAAACATCGCTTTTAAAATTTCAGGGCTATTGTTTGAGACTATAACTCTATCAAACTCATTTTTTATCCGTTCTCGTGATAAGCTCATTAAGCCGCTTTTTAGTTCATCACATGCTTTAAGACTTTCTGGATCAAGCCTATTTGCATAATAGCTAGAAAAACGAAAGAATCGTAAAATTCTTAAATAATCTTCTTTGATTTTTTGATGAGCAGCCCCTATAAATATTACTTTTCGCTGTTCTAAATCTTCAAATCCGTTAAAATAATCATATATTTTACCTTTAAAAGGACAATAGCTTAGAGCGTTAATAGTGAAGTCTCTTCTTTCTGCATCTTCAGCAAAATCATTTGTAAAGACTACTTTAGCGTGCCTGCCATTACATTCAATATCTTTCCGAAGAGTTGTAATTTGAAATTGTTCCTTTTCTAAGATAGCTGTAATTGTGCCAAATTTTAAGCCGGTTGGGATAGTTTTTATCCTAGCTTGGGACAAAATGCTTATTACTTCATTTGGTAGTAAGTTCGTCGCTATATCAATATCATAACTATCTTTACCAAGCAAGGCATCTCGAACTGAGCCACCAATTAATCTTGCCTCTCCTTTTTTGTTAAGAAGACTCAAAATTTTTTTATACCCTTTTGAAGGAATGTTTAATGTTTTATTGATAGTTTGCATGACTAGATTTTATTCTACATTTTTTAGAATTGCAAAATATAAGTATAACCGGATTTTTGTTTAAACAATCTCTATCGATAGTCATCAGATTTCCCGTGCATTTTGCTTTATAATTAAGATTGATATGAATTTCGGCTTCTTTGCAATAGTTATTTTTATTAAAGATAATTCTCTGCCCATAATTAGTAGCAAAAATATTATCTTTTAGAGGTAGTAGCGTGCTGTCTTTTTGTCCAAACCAATTAGCCCAATAAACCCTATTAAATATCACCATCTTATCAGCATAAATTTCAAGCTTACCTTGTGCTTATTCTTAATACCAATTGCCATATTACCCACATCGAATATTAATTCAGGTTTTGGTGAATAAAGCATAAATATAAAGGATATTGCCATAATTACTAATCCAAATATAGCTAACACGGAAAGGAAATATATATTAACATGCACAACATTGTTGATGTATATTATAATATACAAATATATAAAGGCATAAAGCAGATGAGAGCCTATAGTCAAGATTTAC
>DYDT01000154.1 GCA_020404485.1 Rickettsia endosymbiont of Diachasma alloeum
AATATGATGTAAAGTAGTGTTACTTTCATCCCATGGCTTATCCAACGTTGTTGCATGGCTTCGATGTCATTCCCGCGTAAGCGGGAATCCAGAAAAAAGAAATTTTTACTCTTCATATACGTAATAACTTCGTATAGCATACATTATACGAAGTTATACGAAATGTTATTGTACTAAGTCTAAGTGATGCTGATAGGTAGAATAAAAATCTTCTCAATGTAATCTTGAGTGCTAAATCCCATAGAAGAAAATAAAAAATATTAAAATTTTCAATATTGTTATTTATTGTTTATTATGATTTAATTAGTAAAACCTTTTGTAGGTAGGATTATTTTATGTATTGGTTACTTCTTATTCTAGCAGGATTACTTGAAATAGCATTTGTTATTTCATTAAGATATTCAGATGGTTTGACAAAACTAAAACCTTCACTTGCCTTTATTTTTTTTGGAGCTTTAAGCTTTATCTGTCTTGCTAAAACCTTGGGTAAGATCCCAACGGGTACTGCATATGCCGTATGGACAGGTATAGGTGCAACAGGTACAGTTATATTAGGTATACTTGTTTTCAATGAACCGATATCTATATTACGCTTATTTTTTGTTACTACCTTAATAGTATCTATAATCGGACTTAAATTTTCTTAAAAATAATTATAACTTAATACTAGTATCTTTTATTCAACTAATTTACCTTGTACGTAAAAATCGTATGCGGTTTGATAGAAGCTAATAGCTTCTTCGGTAAGGCTAATAGAATTGGGGATTTCTTCTTTTTCTTCTCCTAATAATATATAGGTTTTCGGGTGTAGTTTAGGACTTAGGATTACTAGCTTTTCGTCTTTTAAAAATCCTAGTAATTGATAAGTGCTAATAAAAGCTCTATTTGCCGGATTATTTATTATATCTTGCCCCCACAATTTGCTTTTATACTCAAAGCCGAGTAAACCGAAAATCGTTGGGGCTATATCTATCTGACTCGCTAGATTATCTATTTTTTTTGGCTTTAATATTTGTGGTGCATAGATAATTAGCGGTATATGATATTTTTCTACAGGTAGCTCCGTTTTACCGGCACTTGAAGCACAATGATCGGCAGTAATCACAAAGATAGTATCGTTAAACCATTCTTTAGTCATAGCAGTTTCTAGGAACTTATTTATTGCATAATCGGTATATTTAACTGCTGCATTACGTCCACCACCTGATGATAGATCGATCCTATTATCAGGAAAAGTATAAGGTCGGTGGTTTGAAGTAGTCATAATTAACGAGAAAAACAGCTTACCATCTTTATAATCTGTATCAGCTTGCTCTATTGCCTTGTGCAAAATATCCTCGTCTGCCACTCCCCATACATTTGCAAAGCTTATCTCTGAAGCTGTTAGATTACCTCGGTCTATTATATTATAGTGATTACCGCCAAAATAATTACGTAAATTATCAAAATAACTATAACCGCCAAAGATAAAGTTAGTGTTATATCCTTGATTCCTAAACACAGTGCCGATATTGAATAAGTTTTGGTTGTCAGGTCTACGCACTATTGACGAGCCTGGAGTTGGAGGAATAGATAAAGTTATAGCCTCAAGCCCTCGCACTGTTCTTGTACCAGTAGCGTATATATTTGTAAAAAACATACCTTTATCTACTAATGCATCTAAATACGGAGTGATGTTATCGCTATTACCAAAGCTTTGCATGAATTTGGCACTTAAGCTTTCTACTGTAATAAAGATTACGTTATATTTTTGCTTATTCAAATTTTTAGAGCTAATAATACGCTCGATAGAATAATCATTTATGAATTTGTCACTATTATTTTGTAAGCTATCACGTATTATGCTTAAAGATTGCTTATTATCAATAGTAGGATAAAAGCTATTATAGTTTAGGCTGTTGTTAAGATAAGCTGAAAAAATCTCATAGGGACCGTTTTTAGCAAGCTCTTCTGCATATTTATTAGAGTGGAAATTTAGCTTTTCAGGACTATAAAATTTAAAGGCTATAAAACTAATTGATGCTAGGATAACTGCCGTAACCAAACAACATTTTCTATTGATATTATATGCTGCATCAATAATAGCTTTCCGTAAAATATAGGTAATAATAGCACTAACTATTAGAATTCCGCTAATGATCTCTATATAGGGCATAGATTCTTTAACTGTGCCAATAATTTCATGAGTATACACTAGATAATCAACGGCGATAAAATTAAAGCGAGTGCCGAACTCATCCCAAAAAGTAAGTTCAGCTGCTGTAATAAAGATTAATGAGGCAATAAAACCACAATAAAATAAATAACAAAGCGGTGTGTAGACTAGTCTAAATCTTAATAATGCTAAGTTGCCCAGCAATATTAAAACTAACATTACCGGCAGGAAATAAGCTATAGAAATAAGATCGTTAATTAAACCGAACATGAACACTAATGGCAATTCTATAAGCGAAACTTGTTTATAGAATAATGCATAAGCACATAAGGCTACTCTGGTGATTGTTTGGAATATTAAGTAAGTTTTACTCACTACATGACAATTTTTCATTTTGTTATCTCCGGATGGCAAAATATTGAGTGCAAAAGCCTTATCCAACGTGCTGATTGGGTAGAAATATTATACAAAATAGTAACCAATG
>DYDT01000155.1 GCA_020404485.1 Rickettsia endosymbiont of Diachasma alloeum
AACTTCGTATAGCATACATTATACGAAGTTATACGATGACTATTTCAAACTAAAGTTTCTCCACCTGAAGGTGGAGGTTTGAACCATCAGATGGATACTCAACCACTACAAACAAATATAGTTTTCTTTATATAATTCTTCATTTTATTTCTAACCTTTTTAAAATATTTTCTTTCCCTAAAATTTCAGCAATTTCAAATATGCTAGGTGAGCCAACCATACCAGTTATTAAAGCTCTTATAGGTTTCATAACTTCATTTAGCTTTAAACTATTTGCTGCTGCTATTTTCTTAAATTCATCCTGTACTGATTCTTTATCAAACCGCTCAAGTTTTTCTAAGCCTTGTACAACATTATTAATCAAATTTTTATCACAATTTGCTATTATCTCTTTTGCTTCCAATTCATAAGCAACAGGAATATTTATTAGATAAATTTTAGCAAGCTTTGCTAAATCTAGCAGTGTTTCACTTCTAACTAATAAACCTTGCAGACCACGTCTTATATAATTTACTTCCTGCTCACTGACCTTGTAATTTCTATTTAATATTTCTAAAATTTTAGTAATTAAACTATCTTCATCAAGCATTCTTAAATAATGGCTATTTAAGCTGTTCATTTTAGTAAAATCAAGCTTTGCAGGTGATTTACCAAGTGAATCTAGGTTAAACCATTTTATTGCTTGATCCAACGAAATAATTTCATTATCTCCATGACTCCAACCAAACCGCAACAGATAATTACATAAGCTTTCCGGCAAATATCCCATATCCTTGTAAGCTTCAACACCTAAAGCCCCATGCCTCTTAGATAATTTAGCACCATCTGCTCCATGAATTAGTGGTATATGAGTCATAATTGGAACATGGTAACCAAAAGCGTTATATATAGCGATTTGCCTTGCAGCATTCGTTAAATGATCATCACCCCTAATAATGTGAGTTATACCCATATCGTGATCATCAACCACCACAGCTAGCATATAAGTTGCAGTGCCATCACTACGTAGCAACACCATATCATCAATGTGGGAATTCTCAATTACTACATCACCTTGCAAAGTATCATGAATTGTTATACTACCTAAGCTTGGAGTTTTTAAACGTATAACAGGCTTTACGTCTTTTGGATAAGTAGATGGGTCTTTATCACGCCACTCGCTGTTAAAAATAAAATATTGTTTATTTTCTACAGCTTTTTGTCGCTGCTTTTCTATTTCTTCTTGTGGAGTAAAACAGTAATACGCCTTACCTTCTGCAAGCAACTTTAACGCTGCTTGCTTGTAAAGATCATTGCGTTTAGATTGGAATACAACTTCATCATCCCAATTAAGCCCTAACCATTTCAGACCTAAAAATATAGCTTCTACTGCTGCTTCTGTTGATCTTTCTTTATCAGTATCTTCAATACGCAGTAAAAATTTGCCATTATTATGCTTGGCAAATAAATAGTTAAATAAAGCCGTTCTTGCTGAGCCTATATGTAAAAACCCCGTTGGTGATGGGGCAAATCTAGTAATTACGTTGTTAGTCATTTTTTTATACATAGATGTCATTGCGAGAAGAAACTATAAGTTTCGACGAAGCAATCTCAGGATGTTTAATAAGATTGCTTTGTCGCTACGCTCCTCGCAATGACGGTTTATCATTTTTCTTTAAATATACAAAATAGTTTACATCTATATCATCACTTAATATCCATTTGTCTTCTGCCATATTATACACCAAACCTTTTAGCTCCTCAATCTCTACATTAGTGTCTGCGAGCATCTCATAAATTTCAGATGGTTTTAGAAACTTACTATAATCATGAGTATTTTTGGGCACCCACCCTAATATATACTCCGCTGCTATTACCCCAAGTAAATAAGCTTTTTTAGTGCGGTTAATAGTAGAAATTATTACCATGCCTTTTGGCTTAATACGCTTTATTAAATTAAGCATAAATTCCTGAACATTTTCTATATGCTCGATAACTTCAAGGCAAATCACTACATCATATTGTTTATTGTTTTCTAATTCTTCTATAGTACTTTTTAAATAATCTACCTTAATATTATTTTCGGTAGCGTAAGCCAAAGCAGTATCGATATTACTTTGCAAAGCATCAATAGCCGTAACGTTAAAACCTTGCATCGCAAGATTAGTAGCAATTAAACCGCCACCACAACCTACATCCAATATTTCTAATTTAGAAATATCGTTGTAATGTGATTTTATTTTCTCTATTATATAGTTAAGACGAATAGGATTTATGCGGTGTAAAATACCGAATTCCCCCTCTTTGTCCCACCAACTATGAGAGATTTTTTCAAATTTTTCTAATTCGTTTTTATCGATTGAAGACATAAGCTATAATATACTTAGATGATATTAATAATACTAGCCTTAATTTTAATTAGCTGCATATTTGCTCCCATCGGCTGCATAGCATTATGGAAGAGATATGTTTACTTTGGCGACGGGCTTGCTCATAGTGGCTTTTTAGCGGTCAGCATTAGTATTATCGCTCATTTTCCGTTAATATATTCAGGACTAATTGTTGCAATTCTTTTTTCGATTTTTGTATTTATCTTCCAAAATAATTCTGAAAAAAATGCAGTTATTAATTTAATTTCTAGCACTATGCTAGCGATTGCTTTAATTATTAATTATTTTTCTTCTGCACAAAACAATATAGTAAATTTATTGTTTGGCGATATTTTATCTATAACTTTTGATGATTTAATTGTGCTAGCAATAATGTTTATAGTTATTATAGGTTTTATTATATATTTTTATAATCAAATTCTTCTTATAATTATTAACAGAGATATTGCACTAATTAAAGACGTAAAAGTTAATATTATAGAACTATTATTTTTACTTATTTTATCTGTGTCAGTATTTTCTGCAATTAAAATAGTTGGGGTGCTTATGGTGACGGCTATTTTGCTTATTCCTGCTATGATTGCACGCTTTATTGCGAACAGTCCTGCCTTGATGATTATAATATCGATTTTTGTTTCGCTATTTATTAATTTTTGTGCTGCTGCTGCCTCTTTCTATTTCGATCTTCCTCTAACGCCATTAGTCATAATAATTGGCTCATTGATTTATGGATTGTTGTACGTTCGTAGGGTGTAGCGTTGTTGCTTGAGTTTTATGTCATTCCTGCGAAAGCAGGAATCTAGAAATTAAATAAATACAATAACTTTTTAAAGCTAAAAGTTCGATTTATCTCGCTTTATGCTGGATCCCGCGATCAAGTCGCGGGATGACAGGTAGCATATAAACAACAAAAAAGGCAAGCTATTTAGTAATAACCTGCCTTTTATTTTACCTGAAACTAATTAGAAATTTTAATCTTCGTACATTCTTTTACGAGCAAACTTTCTTTTTCTTCGTGCAGCTTCTTGTGCTTTACGAACACGCTTTACTGACTTTGGTTCGTAGTAACGCTGTTCTTTCATCTTACGAAAATAAAGCTCTCTTTGTAGCTTTTTCTTAAAATTCTTAAGCGTATTATCACAATTACCGGCGTGAACATTTACTAGTATCACTAAAATTCCTCTCCTTAAAAATAAATATATATTGGTAACAAGCTATATTATCTATATAATAAGTTATAATGTCAAGGTTAAAAATATGAATATTCAAGAAGAACACCACACAAAGAAAATACGCTTTATGCAATCATTACTAGAATTATTACCATTTAACGAATGGAATGACAAAATAATTAATGAAGCAGAAGAAAAATGCGGCTTTGCTAAGGGCTATGGCTTAATACTTTTTCCAGATGGATTAGCCGAAATAGTAAAATTTTTTGAAAGTTATCTAGACAATATTACGCTAGAGAGTTCAAATAAACAGGAAGTACCAAATAAAATAAGAGAAAAAATATCCTTAGCAGTAAAGACTAGAATTAAAGCCGTGTTACCTATTATTCATAGCAAAAATGCTACATATTTTGTACTAAACCCTATTCAAGGTACAGAAGTTGCATTCCACAGCTGTGATATTATTTGGCAATATGCTGGTGATAAATCGGTTGATTATAATTATTATACTAAACGAGGCTTACTGCTTTCAGTTTATGTATCATCTATTCTTTTTTATATTCAAGATGAATCAGAAAATTATATCAACACCGATAAATTTATTGATAGTTCTGTAGAAAATATCGTGCAAGCTTTCACGCAAATGAAAAAATTGCTTGATCCTTCAAATATTCCAATAGTTAGGATGTTTACATAGGAGGATAATGAAAATTTGTTTTATAATTATTATAGCTATATTACTAACAAGCTGCACTTCACCATACAATCCAGTAACCTTTAATATCATACTGCGGCTTGTACCTTAGGTATCCTTTAGATACGAATTGCAACATAAGCCCCTGCTACAACGCCACCATGTGGGGGACATTGCCCGCATGGATCAGCTTTTCCATCATTGCGAGCGAATGAAATGAGCGTGGCAATCCAGAAAAAATAATAAAAAATGCTATAAGTTGTCAACAGCGGTCGAAAAATGATACAGATTTTAAATATGCATCGGCTGAAAATTGATACAGTATCATAAAAAATTATCTGATATTTAAGTCATAAAATTATCCTCCTGTTTATTAATA
>DYDT01000156.1 GCA_020404485.1 Rickettsia endosymbiont of Diachasma alloeum
AACAGAGCAACTTGGTCATTTAGGAATCGTATAACTTCGTATAATGTATGCTATACGAAGTTATTACGTTATCTCCATTTAATAATTAATTTATTTTACTAAATGTAAGATAAAATCTCAACTACTGCATTTTAAAGTAAATTTCTGAAAATTCCTTATACGTTAATGATAATTTATAATATAATTTAGTTAAACTATATTATTTAATTATGTCAAACGATAATGCTCAGGCTACCCCTCCTCTTTCTAAGCAACAATTATTTGCTTTTTTTGGTATGGTTGTCGGTATGTTTATGTCAGTGCTTGATATCCAAATTGTTGCAAGCTCATTATCCGTAATAGCAGCAGGACTTGCCGCCTCAAGTGATGAACTTTCTTGGGTTCAAACCTCTTATTTAATAGCTGAGGTTATCATAATTCCGATTACGGGATTCTTAGCAAGATTACTTTCCACTAGAATCTCTTACTTTATTGCAGCTCTTGGGTTTACGATTATGAGCGTATTATGCTCACTTGCAACGAATATTGAATCAATGATTATCTTTAGAGCGTTACAAGGATTTTTTGGCGGTGCTATGATACCAACAGTTTTTAGCACTGTTTTTATAATTTTTCCGCCATCACAACGCCCTAAAATTACTATATTAATTGGGCTTGTTGTAACTGTTGCACCAACTTTAGGTCCAACACTTGGAGGATATATTACAGAAATTTTATCATGGCATTTTATGTTTTTGCTGAATGTTATACCTGGTATTTTTGTATGTAGCGTAGTTTTTTTATATGGTCATTTTGACAAACCAAATTACAACTTACTAAAAAATTTTGATTTCCTTGGCATAGCTATTATGGCTTTGACTCTTGGTTTACTGCAATATGTTTTAGAGGAAGGTAATAAAAAAGGCTGGCTTGAGGATAATTTAATATTATTTTTAAGTATTGCTGTAGCGTTAGGCTTTATTTTATTAATAATCAGAGAACTAACTTTTATAAATCCAATTTTAGATTTAAAAACATTTCTCTATAAAGATTTTACGTTTGGCTGTCTCTATTCTTTTGTTATGGGTATAGGATTATATGGGGCAGTATATATATTACCATTATTCTTATTTACCATAGCAGGTTATGATACGTTGCAGATCGGTGCTACTATGATGGTAACGGGAATAGCACAATTTTTATCAGCACCACTAGCTGGAAGAATGTTAGGAGCGGGCGTAGATTTACGGCTAATGCTGATTATAGGACTTGGAGGTTTTGCCATCGGATGTCACTTAAATAGCTTTTTAACACCTGATTCTAAATTTGCCGAATTTATATTACCACAATTCGTTAGAGGGCTTTCTTTGATGTTTTGTTTTATACCAACGAATAACATAGCTCTTGGCAATATGCCAAGGGATAAAGTAGGGAATGCAAGCGGTCTTTATAACCTCACTCGTAACCTTGGAGGAGCGGTAGGACTAGCAGTAATTAGTACTATACTAACTAATGATACTAAAATTTTTATGCAATATCTATCGGGAAACATTCCCTCCACTTCTATAATGGCAATGGAACAATTAGATTCATACACCACATTATTAAGCGGAAAAGTATTTAATCCAGAAAAAGCCTCATATTTATTATTGGCTAACAAAATAAATACGGATGCATTTGTAATTGCAATAAATAATATATTTAATATGATAGCGTTATTATTTATACTTATAATGCTGCTAATTCCTTTTACTTCAAATATCAAGCTATCAGGAAACATCAATGCCCACTAAAATTTCAATTATATTATATTTTCCTTGGTTATTTAAGGAAATATGTAAGTCAGCTTTTTCAGTTATTAAAATAATCTGGCAAAGGAATATAGTTATAGAACCGGTTTTTGAATGGGTTGACGCAGAAGGATTAGAAGATATCGGTGAAATAATATATGGCAACTCAATTACTTTAACTCCTGGTACAGTGACGTTAGATATAAATAATAATATGTTATTAGTGCATGCACTCGATAAATCATCAATTAATGATTTACATAATGGTAAAATGATTAAAAAAATTAAAAGAATTTTGAGGATATGACATCAAATTTAAAATATAAACGGGTTTTGTTAAAAGTTTCAGGGGAAGCTTTAATGGGGGATAAGCAATTTGGTCATGACTATGACACAATCAAAAAGATTGCTGGGGATATTAAAGAGCTTATTGATTTAGGTATAGAAGTTGCCATCGTAGTTGGCGGCGGAAATATTTATCGTGGAATTAATGCAGCATTAGTTGGTATGGATAGAGCATCAGCAGATTATATAGGTATGCTTGCAACTGTTATTAATGCTTTAACACTGCAAAATGTTATGAAAAGCCTAAACATCTATACAAGAGTTTTATCAGCTATTCCGATGATGAGCGTATGTGAGCCATATATTCGTCGCAGGGCTAAAAGACATATGGAAAAAGGACGGGTAGTAATTTTTGCCGGCGGCACTGGTAATCCATTTTGTACAACCGATAGTGCAGCAGTACTTCGTGCAATTGAGATGAATTGTGATGTTTTGCTAAAAGCAACGCAAGTTGATGGTGTATATGATTCTGATCCGAAAAAAAATCCGAATGCTAAAAAATATTTCATTATTAACTATAAAGATGTTATAACTAACAACCTGCAAGTTATGGACATAGCAGCCATAGCAGTTGCTAGAGAAAATAACTTACCGATAAAGGTATTTTCAATAAAAGAAAAAGGTAATATTGCCAAAGTAGTTCAAGGGCAAGGTGAATATACATTAATCGAAGGATAATGTTTATCTTTTAAAAATTATTTTTTCATTTTATCGGGGATTCGTATCCTCACCTATTAGTATAGGCTGCGAGTAGTCACCCCTCAAAATAAAATCTAATTCTTAAAATACTTCACATTATATTAAAACATATGGATGAAAAATTATGGATAAAATAACTCTTAAAAAAAATTTACAAGATAAGATGGATAAGGCTTTAAAGGTTTTAGATCATGAGCTTAAAGGGCTTCGTACCGGCAGAGCCTCAGTTAATTTACTTGATAGCGTAACTGTGGAAGCTTATGGTGATAGAATGCCACTTTCACAAGTTGCTTCTCTAACAACTCCAGATGCACGAACAATTAATGTGCAGGTTTGGGATAAATCTATGGTATCATCAGTAGAAAAAGCAATCACAGTAGCAAATCTTGGTTTAACTCCATCATCAGATGGGCAATTAATTAGGCTACCTATACCTGCTTTAACAGAAGAAAGACGTAAAGAGCTTGCAAAACTTGCTCATAAATATGGCGAAGATACTAAAATTTCATTACGTAATATTAGAAGAGACAGAAATGAAGAACTCAAAAAAATGGAAAAGGATAATATTATAGCAAAAGATGAACATCATAGTTTAGCAGAACAGGTACAAAAACTAACTGACGAATATAGCAGCAAAGTTGATTCAGCAATAAAGCAGAAAGAGCAAGAAATAATGACGGTGTGATAATTCAATTGTCATTGCGAGCGACTGCAAGGAGCGTGGCAATCTCATAAAGCAAACTCATGAGATTGCCGCATCGATTCTGCGAATCTCCTCGCAATGACGATTTGGTATCCACGAAACAACTGAATAAAGAAAACAAAATAAATTATGATTACAAGAGAAGAAGTAAAAAAAATAGCAAAGCTTGCAAGGCTTAAATTTGAGGAAGATAAGGTAGAGGAATTTTCTAGCAGGCTTAGCTCTATAATGGATATGATTGATATTTTAAATGAAGTAGATTGCACCAATGTTAAGCCTTTAACTTCTGTTTGTGACATGCAAGCAAGAATGCGACCTGATGAAGTTACAAGCAAAGACCATTCAAATGAATTATTTGATAATGTTCAAGGTGCTAGCTGGCAGCTTGCTAAAGAAGTGAAATATTTTATTACTCCAAAGGTTGTTGAATAATATGACGGAATTAAATAAGTTAAGTGTAGCAGATAGCCTAAAAGGCTTAAAGAATAAAGAATTTACAAGTAAAGAATTAGTTAATGCTCATATTAAGCAAATAGAAAAACATAAAAACCTAAATGCTTATGTTACTAAGACTTTTGATTTAGCTTTAAAGCAAGCAGAGGCGGCTGATCAAAATTATGCTAAGAATCAGCCACGAACCCTTGAAGGGATACCTTTCGCCGCTAAAGATCTTTTTTGTACAAAAGGGATTAGAACAACCGCTTGTTCTAATATATTAAGAGAGTTCATTCCTAATTACGCATCAGGTGTTACGCAGAATATTTTTAATAAAGGCGGGGTAATGCTCGGTAAAACCAATATGGACGAGTTTGCTATGGGATCAGCAAATATTACTAGCTGCTTTGGTAATGTAATTAGCCCATGGAAAGCGAACGATGATGAAGCTGACTTAGTGCCAGGCGGTTCCTCGGGCGGATCAGCTGCCGCAGTAAGCGGCTTTATGGCTACTGCTGCTCTTGGTAGTGATACAGGTGGTTCGGTGCGTCAACCAGCAAGCTTTACCGGTTTAGTTGGATTCAAGCCTACATATGGACGCTGCTCAAGATACGGTATGATATCGTTTGCAAGCTCTCTTGATCAGGCTGGTATATTTACCCGAAGCGTTTTAGATAGCACTATTATGCTTGAAGCGATGATGGGTTTTGATGAAAGAGATTCTACTTCTATTAAGGCGGAAGTACCGCAGCTACAACCAGCTGTCGGCAGTTCTATAAAAGGCATGAAAATAGGTGTACCTTTAAGCCTTGGAGCAGGCGGAATTATCGAACCTGATATTATGAAAATGTGGCACTCTACTATAGAGCTGCTTAAGAATGCTGGTGCTGAGATAGTTGATATTTCTCTCCCCCATGCTAAATATGGTGTGGCTGTTTATTATGTTATAGCACCTGCTGAAGCTTCTTCAAACTTATCTAGATATGACGGCGTAAGATATGGGCTTAGAGTAGAGAAAGAAAATATGAGCCTAGATGAGATGTATGAAATAACACGGTCATCTGGATTTGGTGATGAAGTAAAACGTCGTATCATGATCGGGACATATGTACTTTCTTCTAGCTTTATGGATGCATATTATTTAAAAGCACAAAAAGTGCGTAGGCTTGTTGCTGATGATTTTAATAATGCTTTTGCAAAAGTAGATGCTATTTTATTACCATCTGCTCCAACAGAAGCATTTAGAATCGGTGAAAAACAAAATGACCCAACTATTATGTATTTAAATGATTTATTTACTATTCCTGCAAGTTTAGCAGGGCTGCCTTGTGTTTCAGTGCCAGCAGGCTTATCAAATAGAGGACTACCGCTCGGTATGCAAGTTATAGGTAAGCAATTAGATGAATATAATGTTTTAAGAGTAGCATCTGCCATAGAAATAGGTGTTAAACATATCAAATTTGAGCCGGTAGGGTTTTAGTTATGGCATATATTGAAGGTAATAGCGGAAAATGGGAGTATGTAATTGGGCTTGAAATTCATGCTCAAATTTCCTCAAAATCTAAGCTTTGTTCAGGCAGCGGTACAACATTTGCAGCAAGCCCAAATTCACAAGTATCCTATGTTGATGCGGCAATGCCAGGTATGCTACCAGTGCTTAATGAGTATTGTGTTCATCAAGCAATTAAAACAGGTCTTGGGCTTAAAGCAAAGGTAAATAAATATTCGGTATTTGATCGTAAGAATTATTTTTATGCCGATCTGCCGCAAGGTTACCAAATCTCTCAATTTTACTATCCGATAGTGCAGGATGGTACTATGGAAATACCGACAAGTACTGGTGAGCTGAAAACTATCCGTATTAATCGCTTGCATCTAGAGCAAGATGCTGGTAAGTCTATGCATGATCAATCACCGCATTATAGCTTTATAGATTTAAACCGTGCAGGTATTGGGCTTATGGAAATCGTAACTGAACCTGATATATCTTCGCCCGATGAAGCAGCAGAATTTGTTAAGAAGCTAAGAAGCTTGTTGCGTTATGTTGGTAGCTGTGATGGGGATATGGAAAAAGGTTCTATGCGTTGTGATGCTAACGTTTCAGTAAGGCGTGCAGGTGAACCACTCGGGACAAGATGCGAAATTAAGAATATCAACTCAATACGTAATATTGTCAGAGCTATAGAGTTTGAAGCTAAAAGGCAAGTAGATTTGATTGAAAATGGTGAATCTATAATCCAGGAAACACGCTTGTTTAATGCCGATAGCGGTGAGACAAGAACGATGCGTTCGAAAGAAGAAGCAGCTGATTATCGTTATTTCCCTGATCCAGATTTATTACCGGTTATTCTTTCTGATGAGCTGATAAATGAATTAAAAGCAAGCTTGCCTGAGCTACCGGATGAGAAAATAGAGAAATACACAACCAAATTCGGTTTAAGCAAATATGATGCTGAAGTAATTGTAGCTGATGAGTCGGCTGCTAAATATTTTGAAGAAGCAGCCAATGAATGCGATCCTAAATTGCTTGCCAATTGGTTAATTAATGAATTATTTGGACAACTTAATAAAGCCTCAGCCGAAATAAGCGAGTGTAAAATTACGCCTAACGATTTTGCAAAATTAATCAAGTTAATAGAAGATAATACCATATCCGGTAAAATTGCTAAGACTGTTTTCGAAATTATGTTTGAAACCGGTAAAGCAGCTGATAAAATTGTAGAAGAGCAAGGTCTAGTACAAGTTTCAGACTCTAATGTGCTAAATGCTGTAATTGATGAAGTAATAAGCGAAAATTCTGATTCGGTTGAAGGATATAGAAATGGTAAAGATAAATTATTTGGCTTTTTCGTTGGTCAGGTGATGAAGAAAACTGGCGGCAAGGCAAACCCTGGACTTGTAAATCAGCTTTTGAAAGAGAAGCTTGGTTAGCGTCATTGCAAGGATATGTGCAGATCGAAAGATGTCATCTCGTGGCTTGCCCTTGGGATGACATACAATAAAAACCATTCAAATTTAAAATATTACTTTTTATGAAGTTTCTTAAAGTACTTTTATTATCTTTATTATTAATTTCTTGTGAAAAAAAAGAGCAAGAAGCAACTTTGATTGTTGGAACTTCAGCAGATAACCCACCCTATGAATTTATTCAAAATGGTGAAATTGTTGGGATTGATATAGATATTATCAAGGCAATAGGCGAACGTTTAAATAAAAAAGTCATCATAAAAAACTTTGATTTTAATGGCCTACTTGCAGCTTTGGTAAGCGAAAATATCGATATTGCAGTTGCAGAACTTTCAGTAACACCAGAACGTGCAGAATATATTAGTTTTTCCGATAATTATGCTACAGCAAAATTTGCTGTATTATACAGGTTAGAAGACAATGTACAAAGTATTGCTGATCTAGATAATAAAATAATCGGTGTACAATTAGGTAGTATATTAGAGAAAAAAGCTGAAGAACTTTCTAAAACAATGAATATTAAAGTTCATTCCTTAGCAAATAGTTTAATGTTAGTTGAAGAATTAAAAGCTAAAGTCGTAGATGTTATTATTTCTGAAGAGTTTCAAAATAAAAAGTTGCAAGAAGCAAATCCAAATTTAGCAAGCTATACTTTAGAAGAATTTTCTTCAGAATTTGCTTTAGGCTTGTCTAAAAATTCAGGATTAATTAAAGAAATTAATGAAACAATAGATTCATTAAAAAAAGATGGCACTATCAATAAAATTATGAAAAAATGGCTGGGACAGTAACAGAAAATCAATTTAAAGATGCTATGAGCTGTTTTCCTGCCGGAGTAACAATCATAACTACTAATTTAAACAATAAATTTTTTGGCTTTACTGCTAGTTCTTTTACTTCCGTATCTTTAAAACCACCATTAATATTATTTTGTCTTAATAAAAATGCTTTCAGCATAAAAAGTTTTGAAAAAAGTAGTAAATTTGCCATTAGTATTTTAGCAGACAATCAAGTTGATATTTCAGAACATTTTGCTAGGTCACATACTGATAAATTTACAGATATTTCTTATGAGCTTGGTTCTGCTACTTCTTGTCCTTTGATAAATGGAGCTGTTTGTCATATAGAATGCCTAAAACATGCCACCTATGATGGTGGTGATCATATAATTTTTGTTGGGGAAGTAATAAATACTGCTATTAAAAATGATTTAAAACCTTTAATATATCCCACATTCCGCTCCAAAATATCAAAATAAAATAATTATTGAATAATTAATGCAAAAAGTATTCACTAAGAATGAGTAATATTATAGAGTACACTAAGTGATGAGAATAGAAACT
>DYDT01000157.1 GCA_020404485.1 Rickettsia endosymbiont of Diachasma alloeum
AATTCATCATACAGATGTGCATCATCTCTCATTACTGCCTTGGGTCTTGAATATTTATGAACCCAATTATATAGACTAGATTTTGTAATTCCTAGTTCGTAATAACTTCGTATAGCATACATTATACGAAGTTATACGAGTTCGCAGTTACTCTTTTCTTATCCACGCAACAATGCCAACCGTGGACAAGCCACGGGATCCAGTACTTTAAAAGCTTAAATACAGCAAATTTTTAAAATTAAAAGCTCGATTTATCTCGCTTTATACTAGATTCCTGCTTTCGCAGGCATAACATCCAGGACGTTTTTTGATCCACGCAACAATGTCTCCACGGGATGACAGCAGATGGCATAGATAGAGATTTAATGATAGAGTTTATTTTAGCTAAGAAGCCCTATAAATCTTATGCTTATTATACTCTAATTCGTAGTTTATTTAAATCGCCATGCAATAAAACTATACTTATAATTGATAATCAATTACTTTTAAAAGCTAATTAATGGGGAGTGATTAAGAAGTGGTGGCCATGGTCGGAATCGAACCAACGACACAAGGATTTTCAGTCCTTTGCTCTACCGACTGAGCTACATGGCCTGTATACTTGAGGAACTTCAAAAATTGGCTACGTCGTCTTATAAGATCTGCGGTACTCACGTACTAAATGTACGCTTCGCTCCGAGGGCTTTAGAGACTCATTGCTCTTTTTGAAGTTGATCGTCGTATACTTTTTTATTTATTTGCGATGTATATCTTCATTAATGATTTTATACAACAATGTATATAAAGAAAAGTAATCTAATCCTTATAATAGATTAATTGGCTTTTGTCTATTCCTAAATTACTAATATTAGACAAAAATAAGAAATTATAATATAATGCATAATTATTTATACAGCATTTTTTATGATTAAGATTGGTAATATTGAACTCACTTCAAACGTAATCCTTGCTCCGATGTCCGGTGTGACGGACTTGGAATTTAGAAGATTAGTAAAAAAATTTGGTGCGGGGCTTGTGGTGTCAGAAATGATTGCAAGTAGAGCAATGATTGTAGAATCTAGGCAGTCACTGCAAAAATGTTCTATTATGCAAGACGATGCAACAAGTGCCTGCGTACAGCTTGCCGGTTGTGAGCCAAACGTTATAGCTGAAGCTGCTAAGATGAACGAGGATATGGGAGCAAAAATTATCGATCTGAATTTTGGTTGTCCAGCGAAAAAGGTAGTAAATGGCTATTCAGGTTCGGCTTTGATGAGAGATGAGGGGCTTGCGGCTAAAATTTTTGAAGCAGCTGTTAAAGCAGTAAAAATTCCTGTAACTGTTAAAATGCGTATTGGCTGGGATGATCATACAAAAAATGCTCCAACTGTAGCTAAAATAGCGGAAAGATCAGGGATTCAAATGGTGACAGTTCACGGCAGAACTAGATGTCAATTTTATTCAGGTAATGCCGACTGGGAGTTCATCAGAAACGTTAAAGAAGCAGTAAAAATTCCGGTTATTGCTAATGGCGATATCACTAATTTTGCCAAAGCTAAAGAAGCATTAGAGAAATCCGGTGCAGATGGGGTTATGGTTGGTAGAGGGGCATATGGCAAACCTTGGCTTATTTCGCAAATTGACCACTATCTTAAAACAGGTGAGGAAAAACCGGCACCCTCTATAGAGAGTCAGCTAGATATAGTACTTGAGCATTATCAGACCATCGTCGATTATTATGGCGAATCTGCAGGTGTACCTATTGCTCGTAAACATATGGGTTGGTATAGTAGCGGACTGCCCAACTCGGCAGAATTTAGGGGAGCTGTTAATTTAATGAATGATCCAATAGCGGTAAAAGATAAGATTGTGGAGTTTTATACAAGCGTTATAAATAGAGAGTAATGAGAAAAGTTTTAAGTTTTATTTTTATAATATTGTTTTTTAATTTAAGTTATGCAGCTGAAGAAATAGTTGACTATAAACCGATTTTTTTGCCGGTAGTTACTAGCGATAAGGAAGCAAAGATTGCTATACGTTCGTACTTAAGTAATTCTAAAAAATATTTTGTTTTAGTCGATCCAAACTTCTTTAAAACTGCTCTAATTCCGCAAGATCAAGTGGAGTTACCTAGCAGTGAAGCAGAAAAACAAAATCTGCTAAAAAAATTAGATAATACTCCTTAAGGCTTTAAATAAATGCAGCAAAATTATGGGGCTACTCATTCAATGTATGAGGTAAAAGGACAATTTCTTACGATTGATTATCCAGCTGATGGTTCAAACCTCCACCTTCAGGTGGAGAAACTTTAGTTTGGAATAGTCATAGTCGCTCTGTATAAAATAAGTAAAGAGGACTTATTTTATAGGATGACTATGACAGAATATGAGAAAGGGAAACATACGGTA
>DYDT01000158.1 GCA_020404485.1 Rickettsia endosymbiont of Diachasma alloeum
TCTCTTGGAGTTATTCAGCACTAAAATAATCTTTTGACTCTTTTTATCCACCAGCACACCGATATTCATGCTTTGATTACCTTTATGAAATGTAAGATAAAATCTCAACTACTGCAATTAATTTTTAGTTTTTTATAGTTTTAAGCTATTTCTTTCCTTTATCTCTATCCACGCAACAATGCCGCCACAGTATGACAGTATATACTACATTATTAAAATCAGGCTAATTAACATCAGTATTATAATAAATATAGCAGTTTGCCCATTATGCCAAGCAGATATTTTGCTTAAAGCATCTCGCCAAAAAGCTTTATAATTAAAATATTCATCTTCGTCTATTTCATTAGGTTTTATTTCTTTATATTTAGTAATACAGAAGTAAATAATTTTTTGTATATAGCGGTATAGATCAAGGTTAATATTTTTTGTTAAAATATGTGGTGATGAGCGAAATAGTAAAGCTAAGAACAATGCAATTAAGGTGGTTAATTGATTGTTATTTACATCAGAAATTTGAACAGGATAAAATGCACATACTGCTAGAGTTATAAGGCAAGAAGAGAGGTATAATAAATGAACCGGCGTCATTGCGAGGAGAAACTGCAAGTTTTGACGAAGCAATCTCGGGATAATGAAATGAGATTGCCGCACTCCTTTTAGTCGCTCGCAATGACGTTCCACTGTCAACAACATCTCAAAAACCAAGCTAAATAATATAGTACAGGTTGCTATTTTAAAGAAAATCATAATGTAATTTTTGTTTAAAGCATTTACTAGTTCTAATTTAATATAAGAAGAATTAATTGGAAGTATAGAGCTATATATTAATAGGGTAAGTATAAATCCGATTAATAAAATAGGATCATATCTGGCAGTTTTAAGGTCTTGGTAATTTTTAATGTTGTTTGAATCTTCTATAATAGCAAAATATAAAGCGAATATTCCGTTATATAATATATGCATAAATATGAAAATCGGAATAAGATATAAGATTCTAGAAGAATTTATCCCTATGGCTGCTAAAATAAAACCAAGCTGTGAAACAGTAAGGTAGCATATTATCTTTCTGAGATTTTTTTCTATTAAAGCAAATGTTAAACCATAGATTATCATAGCAAGACCAAAAAATTTAAGCACCTCAAGACTGCTAAATAACTTAAATATTGTGATTAATGCAATTTTAGTAGTGAAGCTAAGTAAATAAATCATGCCGCTGCTTGAGGCTTTAGGATAACAATTAACTACCCATCCGTTGAAGAAAATAGTTGAAGCATTAATTAAGCAGCCCGCAAGTATTAATATTGCCGGTAATTCAAAATTATATATCGCTGTTGTTAGTGGAATAAAAGCTGTATTTGCTGATTTGTCTATTAATAAGCTCATTCCGACTAGAATTAATCCGCTGCTAAATAAGTGGGTTAGGAAATATTGCCGAGTATGTTTTACGCTATGGCTTCCTATAAAGATAATTATGCAGGCAAAAATTGTCATAAATTCCAACGAAATTATCATAGAGAGAAAATCGCCTGAAAATAAACAAATGAGAGATGAAAGGCAATATAAACTACCGACTAAGCTTTCAAGTTTTCTATTTTGAGAAATCGCATATAAATTTGTAATAGCGGTAATTAGCAAAAATGCTACCGCTATTAATTGGTTTTGTGTGCTAAAATCGAATACTAGCTCAAAATTAGCAAGAAAAAATGATAGTTTAGGGCTCTGTCTCATCAATTGTGTAAATTTCGTAAACCATTAAATTCTACCATCAAATTTGATCATAAAATGAGCCATAGCTTCATTCCAATTGGGGATAGGCATAGACCATTTTTTGGTAATATAATCAATTGTCAGATATAAAACCTTAA
>DYDT01000159.1 GCA_020404485.1 Rickettsia endosymbiont of Diachasma alloeum
TAGAGGTATTTTACAACCGTATCAGAATGCATTCTGCTAATGACTATCTATCACCAGTAAAATATGAAGAAATACAACAATGTGCATGAACAACTGTCCGGAAAAGTGTTGACAGATCAATGTTAGGGGAACATTCAGACTAGACAAATTATATTATGTTATTTATTCTTGATTAATAGAGTTTTTAGATTATTCGTCATTGTGAGGAGAAACTGTAAGTTTCGACGTGGCAATCTCAGGAGGTTCATATTGCTTTATGAGATTGCCGCGTCGATGCGTTGCATCTCCTCGCAATGACAGGTTATAAAAATGACAATAACGGTCCATTTAATAAAAACAGAGTTATATCGTGCAGTATAGATTATTAGGATTGCTTTTAATAATAAGTTTTTCATATTTTGCTCAAGCAGAGTTGCCAAATAAAGAAGATAATTTTAAAGTTAGAGTGGCTATTGTTGATGTTCAATCGATTTTAGAAGGATCAATGGCTATAAAAAATTTGCGTAATAAAGTTGAAAAAATTAATCAAAAAATTCAAGAAGATATTAACGCAAAAGAAGCAGAATTTAAGCCTATGGAAGAAAGCGTGATGAAAGAACGTTCTTCTTTAAGCGAAGATGAATTTGAAAAGAAAGTAAGCGAATTTTATGAAAAGGTTACTGAAGTAAAAAAAGAAATTCAGAGTAAAAAAGCAAGCCTTGAACAAGCTCATGCCGAAGCTATGAGTAAAATTCATGAATTAACGATTACAATAATTAGTGAGCTTGCAGAAAAATATAGCGTTAATTTAGTTATTCCAAGTGCTCAAATTTTATATGCACAAGATAATTTAAATATAACTTCTGAAGTAACTTTTATATTGAATGAGAGATTAAAAGAAGTCCAAATCAATTATAATTATTAATAAGTATCAATATGGCAGAATTTACACCGATTACAATTGCATATGGGGACGGGATAGGTCCTGAAATAATGGAAGCTGTGCTTTATATATTACGTAAAGCTGAAGCACGAATCCGCTTAGAGACTATAGAGGTAGGGGAAAAACTCTATGTAAAGCACTATAGTTCAGGTATAAGCGAAGAAAGCTGGGCATCGATAGAACGTACGGGAATTATACTTAAAGCTCCGATTACTACCCCGCAGGGAGGAGGATATAAAAGCCTAAATGTTACGATTCGTAAAACATTACAGCTTTTTGCCAATATTCGTCCGTCTGTTTCGTTGTATCCTTTTACTAAAACTCAGCATCCAAATCTAAATCTAACTATTATACGTGAAAATGAAGAAGATTTATATGCTGGTATAGAATACCGCCAGACGCATAATATGTATGAGTCGGTTAAGCTTATTAGCCGTATGGGTTGTGAGAAAATTATCAGATATGCCTTTGAGTATGCAGTAAAAAATAATCGTAAAAAAGTTACTTGCTTAAGTAAGGATAACATTATGAAATTTTCCGACGGGATTTTTCATAAAGTATTTAACGAAATTGCTAAAGAATATTCGCAAATTAACAATGAGCATTATATTGTTGATATTGGTACAGCAAGGCTTGCAACTAAGCCAGAAATATTTGACGTTATCGTAACTTCTAATTTGTATGGTGATATTATTTCTGATGTAGCAGCTGAAATTTCAGGCTCGGTAGGACTCGCTGGTTCTGCCAATATTGGAGAGCATTATGCGATGTTTGAAGCAGTGCATGGTAGTGCTCCTCATATTGCAGGTCAAGACATCGCAAATCCGTCAGGGCTGTTAAATGCTGCTATAATGATGCTGGTACATATAGGGCAGGGTGATATTGCCACTCTAATTGAAAATGCTTGGAAGAAGACTATAGAAGATGGCATACATACGGCAGATATATTTAACGATAAGCATTCTACTAAGAAAGTCGGGACAAAAGAATTTGCCGAGGAAGTAGTAAAAAGGCTAGGTCAGAAGCCAGAAAAATTACCTGAAGCAGATTATCCATTAGTTACTAAAAAACAAGAAAGTAATACTAATTATGAAATTGACACTAAAGAGGTAAAAAAATTAGTCGGCACGGATGTGTTTGTAAACATGAATGTCGCTTCTGCTCATGATATAGCAGATAAGATAAACGAGCTTGATATCGGTAATTTTGAGCTGAAAACAATCTCTTCTAAAGGGCTAAAATTATGGCCTCGTGATACAAGATTCGAGACCATATCCGATCATTGGTGTTGTCGTTTTATGGCTAAAGATGAGTCAGAGCTTAAACATTTAAATATAACAAAATTACTTGAGACCTTAAGCAAAGTAAATATAGACTTTATCAAAGTAGAAAATCTTTTTGAGTTTGATGGTGTGGCTGGTTATAGCTTAGCACAGGGGGAGTAAGTTGTATTAGTTGACATTTGATCTTACATTTAATAAAAATAAAGTATTAAAAATACAGATAAAAAAAATGGAAGGTCACAATGCACTTAAATCAAAAAATAATAAAGCCAAAAATA
>DYDT01000160.1 GCA_020404485.1 Rickettsia endosymbiont of Diachasma alloeum
AGCGGATTGATCTGTCATATATGAACCAAGTATTTTTGCCTCTATCATCATGAATTATCAAAAAAATTCAACCATTTAGTCCTTACATCTCTAAAAATTGTCATGTAGTAAGCATATTTTTAAAAATCTTATAATAAACTATCATATACCGCAGATACTTCAAGAGTTGAAAATCAAAGGTATATTTTATATTTCGATGCTGCCGTCATAAGCAAAAGTCAGGGTAATAGTAGTTCCTTCATTTATTTTACTTTGCAGATCAAATTTACCATTCATAAGCTCAACTAGCTTTTTAGTAAGTGGCAGTCCAAGCCCCGTACCTTCATATTTACGGCTAAGTTCACTATCAATCTGTCCAAATGTTGATAAAGTTTTTGGGATATCTTTTTCTGCAATACCAATACCGGTATCTATAACTTTTATATATACTAATTTAGCTAGCTCATCTTTTTCCATTGTAATAGTAACGCTTCCACCGGCGTTTGTAAATTTTACAGCATTTGATAAAAGATTTAAAAATACTTGCTTAAGTCTTTTTGGATCTGCCTTTATAACAATATGCTCTTTCGGGGACTTGTTAATTAATTCTACTCCAGCTTGATCAGCACGAGGCTTAACAAGTATAAGCGACGAGCTAACTAATTTATTTAAATCAAGGTCAATGCTGTCTACTTTTAACTTATCGGCAGAAGCTTTAGAAAGATCCAAAATATCATTAATCATGCTAAGTAGATGCTTACCGGCATCATTAATATCTTTAATATAATTTCTACTTTTTTCCGGATCTTTTTCTGACATTAAAATTTCAGAAAAGCCTATTATAGCATTAAGAGGAGTTCGTAACTCATGACTAATATTGGCAAAGAATTTTGTATTTGAGGAACTAGTCTTTTCTACCTTTATTATTTCAGCTTTTAAATTTCTATTTGTTACTAACTGCTCTTCGATAATATGCCTAGCATAATTAGTATTACTAACAATTATAGTACAAAATATTATAAAAATAATAATAAAAGTTATGAAAACTTTTTGCTCAAGAGATATTATATTTTGCCATTGATTAGTAATATCAGTATTAATCTCAAGTATTGCATCTACTGGAAAATTATTTAAATCACTACCTATAATAGGTATATAGCTAGTAATAAAAGAGGCTTTTTTTCCTGTTAAATCATTTTCATTCTGAATTATAACTTTAGGAAATAATATATGACTTGTAATGCCTTCAAGAGCACCTAACAAAGGTGCTTTTGCAGTAAAAGATCTAAAAAAATATTTATCAATTTTTGCGGTGAATATCTCAACTAAACTGTCATCTGGATAATTATCCACACTATACATATTTAGCATATTACTGGTAATAAATTTATTACCGTTAAGATCATATAGAGATATGTTAATATCAAGATTAGTAAACCAATCAGCAGTAATAGTGACAAAATTAATGAATTCTTGATCTTGTAGTAATTTTAAATAGCCAAATTTATGTAATTTATTGATTACATTTTCATGAGGATTCCAAATATTATGAGTATAAAGACAAACAATTTTAGTATTTTGTAAAGCTACCTGTTTTACTATCATCTCTTTTATCATAAAATAACGATAGAACATCATATTTATGACAATATTAAGAAATAATACAACAAATGATAATCTGACTATATATTTATTATGGTTCATTATCACCTTATTTTTCTGTATACGCGTTTTATTTGAAAAATTGGCGTCGTTGTTTTTTGCTTTTAATCCTCACCTATATTAAATACGCTGCGGTTAAAAGCTTCAAAACGCCTAGCTCTTTTCCGAATAAAACTTCGTCTACTCAACTCTTCATTTTGTAGTAGTGTAATATCTCACTTCATTGCGAGGAGATTCACAGAATCGACGCAGCAACCTTAAAAATCCACTACTGTTTCATAAGATTGCCACGTCGCTTTGCTCCTTGCAATGGCAGTTTAAGTATACCTTATTTAACTTCACCTTTTGTCTCTAAATTCTTATTAATAATCAACCCTGTAATTACATCATAAGCACGAGCAAATTGGTAATCTTTTTTGTATAATTCAGATAATTCAGTATCTTCTTGTTTGTTATTTTTCTCTTTTGTTCCTTTTTTACTATCCTTGTTTTTAGATGAGTTATCTTTCTCAGTGTCATTTTTTAAATAGTTTTTTAAAGAACTTTCAGAAAAACGTTTATCTATTTTTTTAACCTCTGGATACTCTACTTTTGCCGGCTCAATTATAATATCAGGCTCTATACCTTCCGCTTGAATAGAACGACCACTTGGTGTATAATATTTAGCGATAGTAAGTTTTACAGCGGCTCTTTGATTAATTTGAGTTAAAGATTGCACTGAACCTTTACCAAAAGATGTAGTTCCAAGTATTATGGCTCTTTTATGGTCTTGCAACGCTCCTGCTACTATTTCCGATGCTGAAGCAGAATTACCGTTTATCAAAACTATCATAGGAACTTTTGGAGCTTTTAGTGAAAACTTGTTCGCTTTAGTCTCACTCTCACTTGTTGCAGTTCTACCTTTTGTACTTACTATTATACCAGAATCAATAAAATAATCACTAACAGCAATTGCTTGATCAAGAATACCCCCTGCATTATTACGTAAATCAAGAATAATACCTTTAATATCATCTTTACTATCGGTTTTTAATTTTTTTATTGCTGTTTTTAATTCAGAAATTGTTGATTCATTAAAAGTAATTATACGTATATACGCAATATTACCTTTTTCTAAATGAGCTTTTATTGGTTTTATTTTTACTGTCTCACGAACTAGTTCTATCTCTTGCGGCTTCGACTCTTCCTCTTTTATTACTAATAATTTTACTTTAGTGCCAGGCGTCCCCCGCATTTCCTTTACAGCTTTATTAGGACCAAGTGTAGATACCAACTCGTCATTGACTCCAACTATGTAATCCCCTCCTTTTAGACCCGCTTTAAAAGCAGGTAAATCATCAATAGGCGATATTATTTTTATAGCCCCGCTATCATACATTATTTCCACACCGATTCCGCCAAACTCACCTTTAGTAAAAGTAAAGATATCTTCTAAATCTGCATCAGTATAATAACTTGAGTGAGGATCAAGCGAATTTAACATACCGTTAATTGCTTCATCTATCATTTTTTGTTTGTTAGGAACTTGTACATAATCCTTTTCAATACGCTCAAATACTTCTTGAAATTGCTTATAAGCTTCTTCGTTTGTTATTTTATTTTCAGGCTCTTTTGTTTCTTCTTTAGTAGCGGCAAATACAGAAACAAAATTTATAGTAAAAAATAATGCTATAATTAAACGTAAATACATAATACTCCGTATGTGTTTATTAGTTTTTAGTGTCATCCCGCGTCATTGCGAAAGGATGCGACGCATCGATGAAACAATCTTAGGGGGCACTGCCTCCATGAGACTGCTTCGTCGTTTCGCTCGTCGTAATGACGCTTATTTTAAATATCTAGCTCGTTAATAATCTTATCCATTTTAACTAAAGCCTGTTCATAAATAAATTGAAATCTTTTTTCCGGCTTTTTACCCATTAAATCATCTACTATTTTATCAACATTCTGAAAATCTTCTAAAGTAACTTTTAGAAGTGATCTTTTTTCTGGATGCATGGTAGTTTCTTTTAACTGCATAGGCATCATTTCACCGAGTCCTTTAAATCTACCAACTTCAATCTTAGCTTTACTACTCTTGGATAATTTATCTGTTAGTTTGGCTTTTTCCTCTTCATCATTTGCATAATAAGTTTTATTAGACTGAGTTAAGCGATAAAGTGGCGGTTTTGCTAAATATAAATGTCCATCTTCTACTAATTTTGGCATTCTTAAAAAGAAGAAAGTCATTAATAATGAAGCTATGTGAGCACCATCAACGTCGGCGTCAGTCATAATAATTATTTTCTCATAACGCAAGTTTTCTTTTTTATAATTCTTCAAACTACCGCAAGCAAGAGCTATTTCTAAATCTTGTATAGCTTGATTATTAACTATCTTTTCAAGCGTAGAGCTTGCGACATTTAAAACTTTTCCCCATAACGGCAATACTGCTTGCGTTTCTCTATTACGTGCTTGTTTAGCCGAACCACCTGCCGAATCACCTTCTACGATAAACAATTCTGTACCTTCTGGTGAAGTTCTTGTGCAGTCAGCAAGCTTACCAGGCAGACGTAATTTTTGCGTAGCATTTTTACGAGAAATAGTTTTTTCATTTTTCCTATTTACTCTAAACTCGGCAATAGCTATGAAATGCTCAAGCAAGTTATTAGCTATAGTTTTGTCACTACTAAGAAAATGGTCAAAATGATCTTTTATAATATTTTCAGTAGGTTTGCTTACACCTTGAGATACTAATTTTTCTTTAGTTTGTCCTTGAAAAGTAGGCTCAGCTATAAAAATAGATAGTACAACACTTGCAGTTTCTAAAATATCTTCAATAGTTAAATTAGCAGTTTTTTTATTCCCAACCATTTCACCATATGCTTTAAGTCCGCGTAGTAAAGCAGATTTAAGACCTTGTTCGTGAGTTCCGCCTAAGGGAGTTGGGACTGTATTACAGTAAGATTGAATAAATGCCGAGCTGTCATTATTTTGCCAACAAATTGCCCATTCAAGCTTTATGCCATCTTGTTCCGATTCAACATTCCCAGAAAAGATTTCCGGCGTAATTAAATCATCTGGGGTTATCTTTGAGCTTAAATAATCTTTTAGACCATTTGGGAAGTTTATTAATGCTTTCTTAGGTACATCGCTAGATACTTCAATTTCACACTCCCATTCTATAGTAACACCTCGGTATAAATAAGCTTTTGATCTTGCCAGCTCATAAACTTTTTTAGGATTAAAATGTAGCTTTTCGCCAAAAATTTCTGGATCAGGGATGAAATTTATTGATGTACCTTTTAGCCTTTTAGGTGCTTCTTCACATATTAATTCAGTTAATTTTTCACCTTTTGCATAGCTTTGCTTATATAATTTTCCCTGCTTATATACCTTAATTTCTAGATGCTCTGCTAAGGCGTTAACTACTGATACCCCAACCCCATGCAATCCCCCAGCAGTTTGATAGACATTACTTGAAAATTTACCTCCAGAGTGAAGCGTAGTTAAAATAACTTCTAATGCTGATTTGTTAGGGAATTTTGGATGATTATCAATAGGAATTCCACGACCATTATCCGATATGGTTATACTGTGATCCTGCTGCATTTTTATTGTGATAATACTTGCAAAACCAGCGACAGCCTCATCCATAGAATTATCAAGTACTTCAGAGACTAAATGATGCATAGCATTTAAGTCTGTGCCACCAATATACATACCAGGTCTTTTACGAACAGGTTCAAGCCCCTCTAATACTTCAATATCTTTTGCACTATATGTATTGTTAACTATCTTAGGTTTTTTTTCTTTGTTGAAGCTAAATAGATCGCTCATAAGTTAGAATTACGATTAAAAAAGAATTTTTTATACTTCTTTAAATTAAACTATTTAGTATAGAAAAGCAATTATGGTTTGAAGAAAATATATAATTAATAATAATGTAAGACCAGTATTAGTAACCCTTAGCTTTAGTTAGCATACAAGCTATATTAGTGTTTCCACGTGCTAGGGCGATATCTAAAGGATATTGACATTCAGAGTTTAAAGTAGAAATTTCGATACCGCGTATTACTAAAAATTTTGCTAGATAATAATTATCTTTATAAACGGTAGAGGTAAGTAATGTATCACCTTTATTATTTTTTTCTTGTAGTATAGGGTAAACATCAAGTAAAACACGTAATTTTGAGAGGTTATTTTTGTTGATGGCTCTAAAAGAATTATCTATCGCACTACAATAAGATAAGGTAGCGGTAATATCTTTTTTCTTATTTAGGTCGTTGTCATATTTAACCAAACTTTCTACAGCCTTTCTTCTATCTGCATTTGCTATCCATTCTTCTTTTTTCTGGAATAGCTTAATATATGAATATATATCCATCTGATCTAAAGTAGCCTGCTCGGTTAACTTACCAAGTACAATATCATCATTAGGCAATAATAACATTTGGCTTTCATCTTTAACAAATTTCGTTGCTGTTTCCGTTAGCTCTGTATTAACGATATTATCTTGCTTCTTAACAACTACATTTGAAGACCTTACGGGAGTACTTGTATTTTGTTGTTGTATTTGCGTTTGATTGGCTGTAGGTGAATTGTTAGTAGTATTATTAGGACCTTGATTCTGATTTGCAGATAACACTTCAACAGGCTTTAATGGAGCATTCCAATCTTGCTTTTTTGGCGAATTTACATCGGCAGTAAATGTTTCTTTCGAATTATCAGTTTTGGGGGAAGAATCGGTTGTATTTGGTATTGTCGCAGGCGGAACTACAGGCTGTACCGCCGGTATAGGCGTATTACTAGGTGCAGTTGGTGCTGTCGGTTGATTAACTGTAGGTACAGGCGTATTAGGCGTAGATGGTGTTGCCGGTACAGGTGCAGGAGTCGTTACTGGCGGTGTTACTACATCATTTGCTGTAGGCTGATTAACTACAGGAACAGGAGTAGCCGGCATTACTGTTGGTGCAGGAGCTACCACTTGAGGAGGGGGCGGTGCAGTTACATTATCCTGCTGTTCATTCGCCTCTGGCGGAGGAGTAAGCTTTATATATTGATGCGTAGGCGGTAGACCAATAGGTTGATATACTTGTGTACGTGGTGCAGGTGGTACTACATAACTACCTGGACGAAGAGGTGGGTTAGATATAAGAGATCCAGCCACTTTAAGCTCCGGCTGTGTTTCTTCATTATTTGCAGCATTAGGCAAAGGCGTACTATTTGCTTCTTTGTTATTAGAAGATACTACATCTTTCGTATCATCATGAGAAGCTAAATTCGTATTATCTTGATGGCTCTGATTGCTTGCACTAGGTAATGTTGCACTACCCATGTCTATAAAAAACTCAGATGCTTCTTTTTCACTATTCATATCATTATGTGAAGCTAAGTTTGTGTCAGTTTGATGAACATCATTATTTGCACTAGGTAATGAGATATCATTTTTTTTAGGTTCTTGTGACTTATCTTGTGGTGCTTCTGGTTTAGACAATGGAGCTTTTTTTGGTGATTTATGGAAAAACTGTTTAATCTTATCGAAAATGGACATAGATGATCCAGAGTCAGAAGTAGGCTGCTCATCTTTGCTTTTTATATCAGAATTTTGTGATGGCATAGGTAATGGCGGCGGTACAGCAGCATAGCTTTGCAACGTGACTAGGGATAGACTTATAAAAAATAATATCCTGCATAATTTATTTAACATATATTTCCCTATTAAATAGTTATTTGAGTTTATCATCTTGTAGCAGCTTTGATCTTGCGTTTGTAGCAGCTTTGATCTTGCGTGGATAAATTTTTCCGTCATTGCGAGGATCGAAAAACGCCCTCGGTGTCATGCCGTGGCTTGACCACGGCATCCAGAAAACAACTAAAAATATCAATAATATTGATATTTTTAACTGGATCCCGTGAATAAATCACGGGATGACACAGAAAAAATTGATCTACGTAACAATACCGCCACAGATTAATAATTGTTACTTCCTACTATTCTGTACTAATTTTTTTATTTCATTCTCTACTAATTCTTTTACAAGTGAAGGTAGGTTTTTATCAAGCCATGTTTTAAGCTCCGGCTTTAACATTTCGATTACTAATTCTTCAAGAGCATTTTTATATGAAACATTATTATCTAAATTTTTATCTTTAATAGTTGAGGTAAAATTTTTTAAAATATCATTTACTTTTTCGGCAGACTTAGTCGATATTAGCTCTTCTTCATCTTGGTCTATAATTTCTGTTAACTCAAGTATATCTTCGTCTTCATTGCTTAAATTTTTACGCTCGTTAATTACTCCTTTGACAGATTTTAGAATGTCTTCTATCGACATATCCTGGCTTTTCTTGCTTTCCTTACCCACTTAGAAACCTATAAACATTTTCTTTTTAATAGTCTTAAATTCCTCTTCAGGACTAAAATATTTTACTTTAAGTTTTAAACTTTGAGCAGTTAACTCACCAGTTAATGATTTCATCTGATATGCACTAAGTATAGAAGCTTTATAAGCATCAACACGTGTTATTTTTGCATCATAGAGCTTTTCTTCAACACTTAAAACATCTAACATTGTTTTAGAACCTACTATTTCCTCTTGTACTGTACCATCATAAGATATTTGAGCTGCCGCTACTCCTTGATCTGCTGCAATAATACGAGATTTTGCTGCTTCAAAACCCTCCCATATACTTATAACATAAGCCTGTACTTGTCTTATTGCACCATCTAGCTGTATCGCACTATTTCGTGTTTGATTTTTAGCTACTCTAATTTTTGAATATTGTGCTCCTCCATTTGGATAAATAGGAACATTCACAGATAACGTAGTAGTGACATTTCTGGTATTTATCCGCTGAGTTTCTAGATTTTGTGGATTATAGTTGGTTCTACCGGATTGTAACTGCACACTTACTTGCGGCAATAATTTTCCTTTTTCTACTAATTCTTGTGCCTTTGCTGAAGTTACGCTATGTCTTGCTGAATCAATCTCAGGATTTAAATTAACAGCTCTTTTTGTTAACTCATCTAACGAATTTGGTAATCCTTGAGGTAAAATAGGCATAGCTATGTCAGTAGGCTCTATACCGAATACTCTAATAAAATTTGCTTTTTTTGCTTGGAAATCAGCATAAGCGGTTAGCTTATTCGTCTCTGCTGCTGCAAGCCCTGCTCTTGCAGTTGCTATATCTATCTCTGTTGCTTCACCAAGCCTTAACTTTTCTTCTACAGTATTTACTTGTTGAATATTAGTACGAATTCTACTTTCTGAAATATCATATTTCTCTTTACTTTCAAAATAATCAAGATAAGCAGTGATTAAGTCTAATAACACTTTTTGCTCACTAGAATAATATTGACCACGTGACGATCTAAAAGCTGCCTGTGCAGATCTAAGAGCAGCAACATCTGAACCACCGTTAAATAAAGATTGTTGAATTGTTAATGTTCCTTGATTATTGTCTATTTCCGGTGGGTTACCAGCTAATTGAGCATATCTTTTATTAGTATATTTAGTTTTACTATTATTTCTCTTGACACTCAACGATGCACTAGGCATAAAACCTGAAAAAACTTGGGGAAATTTCTCAATATCATTAACAAATTTAACTCTTGCAGTCTTTAGATCATTGTTATTTTTGTACCCTTCTGTTAAAGCTTCTTGCAAATCTATTGCAATAGCAGGAGAAGTTAGTAATAATGAGAAAATAAATATAGTTAACTTACGCATAAATTTTTTAAATGAGTTGGTAATATGGTAGTAAGATTAGTTTAATCTTTCAAGAATATAGCTATTCTTGAGTTAGATAATATAACACTATGTAACAATGTTAGCACGTAATATAACAAAAATTAATCCTAAGGGCAATGATAACTATTTTATATTTCATTTTTCTACACAAAGCGTTATAATTAATTAACAATTGATAATAAATAACATATATGCCTAAAACTCTAATAGATGTTTCTCAGTTTGTTGGTTTGAGTAAAGAACAAGAAACAGAGTTATTAAACCTTTTAAAAAGACTACATAATTTTTCTGGTTCCTTAAAAACTAATATAAAAGACTTAGAAGCTAATATTCTTATTATTTTAAAAAGCTCTTTAAAAGAATTAGCACAAACTGAAAATTTAGATTTAGAGAAGATAGAAAAACTTTTTGACAAAATAGTAAAAACATCTCTTAGTGAATTATCAAAAGCTTTAGATAAAACTTATCAAGACCAGTTAAAGACAAAAGATATATTTTTATTTGATGGAATTATCATAGAAAAATGCTTAAGTGTTTTAAAGCAGATTCTAGAATTTCAAAAAGAATTAGATGAAGTTTATCCTGGTGCTTCTAAGAAAATTATAACATCGTTGGAGAATATATTAGTTGCTGTAATTGCAACTCAACTACCTATTCTTTCAACATTTATAAAAGCAAGCGGTATACTTGAAAAAGTCAATAATCTTATCGATCATGAAAAACTATTGCCAAAAATAACAAAATGGCATAACGATATTAAAAATATGAGGCAAGAAATAAAGGATAATAAAAACCTTAAGGATGTTTATAAAAAAGCTGAACAAGTTGCCGAAATTTCAGAAATATCCAACGAACCTATTAAGAAAATTACTGAGGTAGCAAAAAACCCTAATAATCAATCCTCGTTAGATTATGTGATAGAAGCTAACAAAGCCATACCAAAAACTACCAAGGAAGTAGAAGAAAAAATATCAAAAATAAAAAGTGATATTGAAAAAGCACTTCCTGAAGAGATAAAAACTGACAAACTACATTCTATCAAAAATACTATTAATGATAAATTAAATAGCACAAAAACAGAATTACTAAAAGCAGCAAACCCTGAAACTTCTTTTGCTGATAAAATAACTTCTTTATTTAAAGCAGCAGAAGCAGCTACCAAAATTGCAAGTGATGTGAAAAAAATAGCAGGAGTAATACCAGGGGGACAAAAATTAGAAAGCGTTATAAGCGGGATAATAACAACTCACCTAATACCTAAGCCGATTTTAGCAATAGCTAAATTAGCTCCTGAGGTAGCAGAGTTAGTTAAAGTAGGTAAGGCAATAGTTACAGTGCTTTCCAAATCACAAAACTTAAATCAAACTCAAGGCAGGTCAAAAAGTGCTTAATACTCATATTTTAATTGCTATAGGATGTTTAGTAGTATTAGTAATATACTTAATATATAAAACAGCAGCACGTAAAAAAAATATTACGGCTTCTGGAGAAAATAATTCTGAGGAAACTTTTGCTCTTAATAATAAAAATCAGGATAATAAAAAACTCACCTTACAAGAACGAATAGAATTATCTTGGAAATTTCTTTATGATATTACAGAGACTATTCTCAATAAATTTACTAAAGACGATATAACTTTAGTGAATAAATGTGGTCGTGTTTTACTTGAAAACGGAGCACGCTATGAACATATAGTTGATCTGGTAATCCCTCGTGCCAAATCCCATACTCAATCTGTAGAACAAGAGCAAACTAAAGGCACAAAAACTTTAGGAGTGTAATTTTTCTACCTTGAAAAAAGCAGATACTCGATATATAAACTACCTCTATAAACAAAGCTTCCGAAGAGATCTATTCTATCTACTCTTCATTTATTAGCGATATACAATCCTTGTAAATATTTTTTTAAAAGATATTATTAGAAAGTTATAGTTAAAAATAATTGCAATTAATGAGCAAATTGAAACAAGGAACATTTATCACTTTTGAAGGAGGGGAAGGAATTGGCAAATCCACCCAATGCCAAATGTTATACGAACATCTAAAATCTCAAAATATTCCCGTAATTCTGACCCGTGAAATTGGTGGAACTAACGTAGCAGAAAAGATGCGTGAGATCCTAGTGCATACCGATTTACTGCCGATGTCTGAACTTTTGCAAGCTATGGCAGCACGTTATGACCATATGGTAAAAAAAATTATACCCGCTTTGCAGGCAGGAAATATAGTAATATGCGACCGGTTTATTGACTCAACAGCCTGCTATCAAGGATTAGAGCTAGAAAACGGTATAGAACTCGTATATAATCTGCACAAAGATTTAATGCCGCCTTTTATGCCAGACATTACCTTTTTTATTGATGTAGAATCTTCTATTGCAATTGAGCGGGTAAATTCACGGAATATGAGCAATAAATTTGACGTAAGGGGGCTAGATTTTTACAATAAAATTTATGATTGCTTCAAGGAGTTAAGTAAAAAATTTCCTGAGAGGATAGTAACAATTAAGGCTTCTGATCTTGATCCTGAACAAGTACACGAATTAATAAAAAAATACTTAAATTTAATATGAATAATACCTATTATATTACCACTCCTATATATTATGTTAATGATGTCCCGCATATTGGGCATGCTTATACTAGTGTTGCAAGTGACGTAATCGCTCGCTTTATGCGTCTTAGCGGTCATGAAGTCATGTTTTTAACAGGTACTGATGAACATGGGCAAAAAGTAGAAAAAGCGGCTATCAATAAAAATATCGATCCGCAAAAATTTACTGATCAGACGTCCCAAAGCTTCCGTCATCTTATGACTGCTATGCATATTTCAAATGATGATTTTATCAGAACAACAGAAGAAAGACATAAAGAAGCAGTAGCTATATTTTGGCAAAAATTACTAGATAACGGCTCTATTTATGAGGGTTTTTATGAGGGATGGTATGCTGTACGTGATGAAGCTTTTTATGATGAATCCGAGCTAACACCAGATAAATTAGCACCAACCGGTGCACCTGTAGAATGGGTTAAAGAGCCTAGCTATTTCTTTAATCTTTCAAAATGGCAAGATAAATTGCTTGAGTTTTACGAAGCAAACCCTGATTTTATCAGACCTATATCAAGATGTAACGAGGTCATTAGCTTTGTTAAGTCAGGTCTAAAAGATTTATCAGTGTCACGTACCACTTTTAACTGGGGTATCAAAGTCCCAAATGACGATAAGCATGTGATTTATGTTTGGCTTGATGCACTTGCTAATTATATCTCAGCCCTTGGCTATCCTGATCAAAATAGCAATTACGGCAAGTTTTGGCCAGCAAATGTACAGGTAGTCGGCAAAGATATTCTACGTTTCCATGCAGTTTATTGGCCAGCTTTCTTAATGGCTGCTGAAATTCCGCTGCCTAAAACGATTATGGCACATGGTTGGTGGACTAATGAGGGGCAAAAAATTTCTAAATCACTTGGAAATACTATTGAGCCGATTAAGCTGATAGAAGAATTTGGCATTGATCAGGTTAGATATTTTTTAATGCGTGAGGTAACATTTGGAGCAGATGGTAATTTTTCTCGCAGTAATTTAATTACCCGTATTAATAGCGAACTATCGAATAAGATTGGTAATTTATTGCAACGTACTACTTCTTTTGTTTATAAAAATAATGATGGCAAAGTGCCGACAATCACACAAAATGCAATCAATAAAATATATGAATTACCACTCTTAAAAACAGCAATTAAATTTGCTGAGCAAAATATTTTATTGATGGAAAAAACCGAAATTAACAAGATTCTTGATAATATTATTAATTTAGCCGAAGAAGCAAATATTTATATTGATAGCGAAGCTCCTTGGAATTTGAAAAAAACCGATCCCGAGAAAATGCTAGAGGTATTATATGCTCTGCTAGAAACTCTGCGTTATATCGCTATAATGCTTCAACCTTTTATGCCAAGCTCCGCCGGTAAAATGCTTGATCAGCTAGGGGTAAACAAGGAAGAGCGTTTATTTAAGCATTTATCCGTTAAGTTTGCTTTAACATCAGATAGCAATATTTTAGAACCGGTTATAGTATTTCCAAGGTTTGAGTGATACTTCCTGTCATTGCCACATAGTTTTGCTCCGGCTTTATTGTATGACTTGTTTATGTCATTCCTAGCTAAAAGTAGGAATCCAATAATAACAAAAATAATTACAGCAAATTTTTAAAGCTAAAAGCGTAAATTATCTCGCTTTATGCTGGATTCCCGCCTACGCGAGAAGGCTTTGCCTGCGTGGATACCAAATCGTCATTGCGAGCGATTGCAAGGAGCGTGGCAATCCAGAAAAAATAATAAAAATGTTATAGAGTTAGCATTTTTTACTGGATTGCTTCGTCAATTACTTCGTAATTTTCTTGCAATGACGACTCTCAATCCACGCAAGCAAGCCTTACGCGAGAATGACATATACCTATCTTTCACTTATTAGAAACACATATGCTAATAGATTCACATTGCCACCTTAATTTACTAAAAGATGTAGAAATAGACAACATAATCAAACAAGCTATAGAAAATAATGTGCAGTACCTACAAACTATTTGCACTAAACTTGATGACTTGCCGGTTATTTTAGAAATAGCTGAAAAATATGAAAATGTTTTTGCATCTGTCGGTGTACATCCGTGTGAGGTGAATGGTCATTGCGAAGCACTACAAGTGCTGAAGCAATCTCAGGAAATTTTAATGAGATTGCCACGTCAAGGCTTCGCCTTTCCTCACAATGACGCTGCCACAATTATAGAACTTACTAATCACCCCAAAATCATTGGAATAGGTGAAACTGGACTTGATTACTATCACGAGCCTTATGATAAAAAACTACAAAAAGATTCCCTATTACATCATATAGAAGCCGCTGCTACAACAAAGTTACCGCTTATTGTTCATACAAGAGAAGCAGACAATGACACTATAGATATTTTAACCTCGGAAATGCGTAATAATAAATTTCCTGGGTTAATACATTGCTTTACTTCTTCAAAAAAATTAGCAGAAAAAATGCTAGAGATCGGTTTGTACATTTCAATGTCAGGTATTATAACTTTTAAAAATGCAACAGATTTGCAGGAAATAGTCAAATATGTTCCACTTGACAGGTTACTGATTGAAACCGATGCACCTTATCTAGCCCCTACCCCTATGCGTGGCAAACAAAACGAACCGGCTTTTGTTAGATACGTTGCCGAGAAAGTCGCCGAACTTAAAAATATCACCTCCAGAGCAGTAGCAAATGTTACTACTAATAACTTCAAAAAATTATTTTCTAAATTTGATGAATATATTAATTCTAATAATTAGAAGTTGAAATTTTTATTAACTAATATATTATTTTTAGTAGTATGTTAATTAATAATTCATATTGGTAACTATTATGGAATTTAATCGTAAAAATGCAATTATCAGTTTTTTAGAAGAACGTGCGGAGCAAAAATTCACTCCTTATGACATAGCTAAATGGCTTGTAGCAAATTACCCTGAAGAAGCTAGAAGAAAAGCAAACTCAAGTAAAAATAAGGATATATTAAAAGCAAAAACTCAAGAAGAAAAAATTAAAGAAGTTACAAAGGCTTATGCTGATGTGGCTATAGTTTTCCGGACAGTTAATAATAGACGATATTAACAGAAAGGATAAAAATGACAGATATAAAACCAAAGGTATATCCAGCTGAATTTAAAGAATCAGCGATTAAAT
>DYDT01000161.1 GCA_020404485.1 Rickettsia endosymbiont of Diachasma alloeum
ACCTTGATATTTGGTTAGAACATTATAATAATGAAAGACCACATTCTGGTAAATATTGTTATGGTAAAACTCCTATGAAAACTTTCAATGATAGTAAGAAATTAGCTGTTGAAAAAAATAATAAAATCTTATATCTTGAATACTCATCTGACAGTTATAACTTATCAGACATTCAGATATAAAATTTACAGCGTCTGTAAGATCAAATCTTGACTTCTACAGATAAGTAAACTATAGATAAAATTATTAATTAGTCAACCCTCAATTTAAATTTATTTGACATTTTTATAGTTTATTTTTTATTTCATTTATATTTAAGCGTTATTTTTTTAATTTTTGAATCTTTTTGCATTGCTCGAATGCTCCTATAGAATAAAGTTAATAATTCGAAGTAGTAATTTAGCAACTTCATCGGTGTCATATCATAGCGTGGCTTAGGTTATCTCGCTTTATACTAGATTCCTGCTTTCGCAGGAATGACATCGAAACCACGCAACTAGGAATACTTAATTCCTTACTCGTTTAGTCCATGGCAATATTTATATTTCTTACCTGAACCGCAAGGGCATAGCTCGTTTCTCGATACTTTTCCCCAGCTGGTAGGATTTTTAGGATCTCTATCTTCTGGTTTAATGCGTGATATGACAGGTCTAAGATCAGTTTCTAAGTTACTACCTGCATTATATTTACTAAATGCTAGATCTTCACGACTTTCATGCATATTATTTTGTAGCTTCTTATTTTCAAGCGATACGTCTTCTTTTTGAATATGCTTTAAGTCAATGTGGAAGTGATATACTGTTTGAATAAAGAGTTCTTTTAGATTATTAAGCATATGCTCAAATAAGTTAAATGCCTCTCTTTTATATTCACTTAAAGGATCTTTTTGGGCATAAGCTCTAAGAGATATACCTTGTCTTAAGTGATCTAAGCTATGCAAGTGATCTTTCCAAACCTGATCAAGAGTAGTTAATAAAATATACTTTACAGCATTATGCATTAAGTCAGGACTATAGGCTTCCTCCTTAGACTTATATATACTATCCGCTGTTTGAATAACAATTTTTGTAACTTCTTCTTCTGTTACATCATTTTTGCTTATTAGATTTTGCTCAAGCTTTATAGCAAAAGTGCGGTGTAGCTCTACGCTTAAATTCTCTATATCCCAATCTTCTCTATAAGAACCCGCTGGCATAAAAGTTAGCACTATCTTTTTAGCTAATTCTTCAGTAGTACTACTTAAGAAATCATAACTATCTTTAGATTTAATAATTTCAGTTCTTTGCTCATATATTATTTTACGCTGATCATTCATCACATCATCAAAACGTAATAAATTTTTACGTATTTCATAGTTATGCCCCTCAACTTTTTGCTGAGCTTTCTCAAGTGATCGGCTAATCATTGGGTGATGTATAGCCTCACCATCTTTCAAGCCAAGCGTCCGAAGCACCCCTGAAATACGTTCTGAGGCAAAAATACGCATTAAATCGTCATCAAGCGATAAGAAAAATTTAGTATTACCTGGGTCACCTTGCCTACCTGATCTACCACGTAGCTGGTTATCTATTCTACGGCTTTCATGACGTTCTGTACCTATTACAAATAACCCGCCTGCTGCAATTACTTGCTTTTTCTCTTCAGCTATTTGAGCTTTTATCTCATTTATTTTTTCTTTGTAAGCAGCATTAGTTAAAGATTTTCTATCTACCTGCTCTATCAGCATTTCAGGATTACCGCCAAGCATAATGTCAGTGCCTCGTCCTGCCATATTAGTTGCAATTGTTACTGCTTTAAACCTACCTGCTTGGGCAATAATAAATGCTTCTTGCTCGTGGAATTTAGCATTTAATACTTTATGCGGTATTTTGTTTTTGTTTAGAATACTGGAAATTTCTTCTGACTTTTCTATACTTACAGTACCGACCAGCACCGGCTGACCACGATCATAACAATCTTTGATTAGCTTTAAAATAGCGTCATATTTCTCTTTTTTGCTCCCATAAATTTCATCATCAAGATCACGTCTTGTAACTTTATTATGAGTCGGCACTGCTACTACATCAAGATTATATATGTCTTTTAGCTCTGGTGCTTCGGTCATAGCTGTACCAGTCATGCCTGATAATTTAGGATAATTACGAAAATAATTTTGGAAAGTAATAGATGCAAGCGTTTGGTTTTCGTTTTGAATTTTCACGTTTTCTTTTGCCTCTAACGCTTGATGTAGCCCTTCAGAATATCTACGCCCTTCCATTACACGTCCTGTAAACTCATCTATGATCATTACTTTACCATCACGTACTAAATAATCCACATCGATTGTAAACATGTTGTGAGCTCTAAGGGCTTGATTAACGTAATGTACTAAGCTTAAATTTTCAAAATCGTATAATCCAGAATCGGGCTTTATAATATTTGCTTGGCTTAAAAGCGATTCTACATGACTAATGCCGCTTTCCGTTAAATTGATAGTTTTTAATTTTTCATCTTTTTCAAAATCACTTACATTAAGCCTACGTACAAGCTTATCAACTTTACCATATAACTCTGAATTATCATTAACAGGACCAGAAATAACCAAAGGAGTTCTTGCTTCATCTATTAAAATTGAATCTACTTCATCGATAATAGCAAAGTTAAAAGGACGAAGTACCCGCTCCTGCAAGCTATATTTCATATTATCTCTTAGGTAATCAAAGCCAAGCTCGTTATTTGTGGCATATGTAATATCAGAGTTATAAGCTTCTCGCTTAGCTTCATCTGGCATGCCAGCAATAATACATCCAACCGATAGACCTAAAAAATTATAAATTTTACCCATGGCAGCAGAGTCACGGCTGACAAGGTAATCATTAACTGTTACTACATGTACACCTTTCCCAGCTAAAGCGTTTAAATATGCAGGAAGTGTTGCGACCAAAGTCTTTCCCTCTCCTGTACGCATCTCGGTAATCATTCCTCTATGTAATACCAAACCACCTATAAGCTGCACGTCAAAATGACGCATTCCATATATTCTTCTAGAAGCTTCTCTAACTACTGCAAATGCTTCATACGCTATATCGTCTAAAGTAGCACCATTTTTAAGTTTTTTCTTAAATTCTACAGTCTTATTTTTTAATTCTTCATCTGATAATTTTTGAATCGCTGGTTCAAGTGAATTAATTTTTGTAATGTCAGAAAATAGTTTTTTTATCGTACGGTCATTTGCCGTACCAAAAATTTTTTTCAATATAGAAAACATCAAAATCCTTAAATATATTTTTGTACATATAAATATAGGCTATTTTATAAAATTATCAATTAGTTATATATTTATGTCTTTATATATTTATTTCAAATATTTTTGTTGTAAAATAATCCGTAAACAATTATTAATAAATATTACAAAATAGCTGTTGACGGGTATTTATTATTTTTATAGGATTTAAACTTATATTTAACAAATTATGAGTCATAAATAATGAAAAAACTATCAATTGTACTTTTATCCGTTAGTATGCTTTCTAGCATAGCTTTTGCAGATAACTCAGACAGAGTAGTTGCTACTTACAAAAATGGTGAAGTAAGAGAATCACAAATAATGAAAGAATTTAAACCGCAACTTAATCTTCCTTCAGGTGAAACTATTAAAAATTTTGACGATTTTCCACCGCAAGATCAGGATAAATTGATAAGAATTTATGTCAATAATATTTTGTTGAAAGAAGAAGTTGCAAAGTCAAACATTACCTCTTCTAAAGAATTCCAAGAAAAGCTTGAAAATGCAAAAAATCAATTGGCTCAAAAAGAATTATTAGAAAATTATGTAAAATCTAATCTTACCGATAAAATGTTTGATGATGAATATAACAAATATGTAACTAGCCTAAAAGGTAAAGAACAAATAAAAGTTGCTCATATTTTAGTTAAATCTGAAAAAGAAGCTAATGATTTAAAAAATAAATTAAATAAAGGGGCAGATTTTGCTAAACTTGCTGGAGAATCTTCTCTTGATAAAGCTTCAGCTACAAATGGTGGTGTAATCGGTTATATTTTATTAAATCAACCAGGACAGTTAGTACCTGAATTTGAAAAGAAAGCTTTTGCTTTAAAAGTAAACGAAGTTTCAACACCAGTAAAAACTGACTATGGTTGGCATATCATTAAGGTTCTTGAGAAAAAACCTGTACCTATCCCAACTAAAGAAGAAGCTAAAATGACTATTGATAATGTATTAGCAGCAGAAATACTGAAAAAATACATTAGCGATTTAGAAGCTAAAGCTGATTTAAAAATTATGTTACCTCCAGCTGCAAATAACGAAGCTAAAAAGTAGTTATACTCTATCCTATGTCATTCCCGCTTAAGGCTTGCTTGCGTGGATCATTTTTCTCTGTCATCCCGTGATTTATTCACGGGATCCAGTTAAAAATACTAATAAAATTAGCATTTTTTTATTGGACTGCGTACGTACAATTACTTTGTAATTTCTCACAATGACGTAGTATAATTTTAAAATAATATATCTTTTAAGCTAAGCGACTATTGACAATCTAGCAAAAAAAAATTATATTCTACAAAAATCTAATTTAAGTAAAAAAATTATTAAGCTATGTCTAAAGCAAAAACTGCTTCTAAAAACAACCCAACCGCTAGGGAATCAGCTAAAGTACATTTTTATAAAGGTGAGGAAATCGTACCTTCAAAATATATCCCTCAACAAGGTTCTTCTTTCTTAGCTGCAGAAATTAAATCTTCTGGAGATTTGGTATTAGGGAATAACGGGCAAGTGCTACCTTGGAACTTAGTCAAAAATTTAGCTTAGTTTGATTTAATTACTTACAAATATAAAAATTTCACTTCAGTAGCTTATATAATAAGTCACATATTGGGGGCATAGCTCAGGGGTAGAGCATCTGCTTTGCACGCAGAGGGTCAAGGGTTCGATTCCCTTTGCCTCCACCATTCTCCACTTTTCGGTATTTTTCTTACTACATGACAATTTTTAGAGATGTAAGGACTAAATGGTTGAATTTTTTTGATAATTCATGATGATAGAGGCAAAAATACTTGGTTCATATATGACAGATCAATCCGCT